>CBIHPB010000063.1:0-13870 GCA_966211485.1 uncultured Bdellovibrio sp. | reverse complement strand
GCTACTACTCGATCGCATCTCAGTATCGTCTGAAGAAATTAGAAGCCCTGGCGCCGAAAATTCTGCGCCCTGGATTTTCCGAAACCACGAATCGCATCACGCGATTCACTTCGGTAGAATCCATGATCCCAAGCGAAGATCTGCCGCCATCGGGTGAAGAGAATGAAACGGAAGAAAGCCTGGCGGCCAATTCCATGGTGTCGACGGAAGAAGAAACTCCAGCCGCACCCGAAGAATTACCAGCTGGCGGTGATGGAGCTGTTGCCGTCAACACCGAGGATCAACCAGCGCCTGAAACAAATGAAGTTGAGTCCAAGCCTTCTTTTGCCAATCCAGTTCTGGTCAAGCGCTTCGAGCGCGCGCGGGATCTGATGATCTTGGGACTGAACGACTGGGCAAAATGGGATTTGTTCGATATCGAGCGAAAGACCAGCAACAAAGACTATCTGAAAAATCTGATGCAGGAATATCAGACTGTCGAAAATTATCATCGCTCGGCTTACATCGCGCAGGTCTACTTCGGTGGTCAGCGGGCCTTGCACGGTCTGGACGGCGTTCGCTATCTTTGGGAGTACGCTTATCCTAAAGCCTACGCACCGTTTGTGACTAAATACTCAAAGCAATTGGATGTACCCAGCGAACTGGTCTGGGGAATTATGCGGGCCGAGAGCACATACAAGCGCGATGTGATTTCACCAGTTGGAGCTTTGGGGCTGATGCAGGTCATGCCGGGCACCGGAATGAAGATTGCGGAAATGATGAACGAAAAGAACTTTGATCCCCGAACTTTGCTTGAGCCTGAAACAGCGGTGAAGATCGGGGCACGGTATCTCAAACGTCTGGAGAAAAAGTTCGACAGCAATATTCCACTGATTGCGGCGGCCTACAACGCGGGACCTCACCGGGTTGGGAATTGGCTCGCGAATTTTGGAAACTTGGATGTGGATGAATTTGTCGAGCACATTCCGTTTCTTGAGACGCGCAACTACGTGAAAAAGGTCGTTTCGAACTTTCAGGTGTACTCGCTGCTGTACAGTGGTAAAAAAGATTCGTTGTCTTACCTCAGCGAGGCTTTGAAAGTGAAAACTCCGGAACGATTGGTCAGCAAAGAGACATGGGAAGATCTGTAAAGCCGATTTTCTATCGACTGCTTCAGTCTTTCGGAAGCCTTCTGATTCTGATTTTTATTGCATTCGCGCTCCTGCGGTTTTTCCCCGGGAGCCCCCTCAACCAAGTCGAATCCCTCAATCCCGAAGTCGTTCATCAGCTGCGTGATTCTTATAAGCTGGACGAGGGACTTTGGACCCAGTTCATCACCTACACCACACAGGTTCTCTCGGGCGATCTGGGCTGGTCCATGCATTTTGTCGGTCGATCGGTGCAATCTTTGATCTGGGAATTCGGCCAGACTTCATTTTTCCTGGGCGCCATGGCCTTCATTTCTGCCTTCATCTTTGCTCTTGGCTATAGCATCGTCACACGTTATCGCCGAATCGAAACCAAATCCGATTTTCTTTTGCTCTTTGGCCTCTCCATTCCAAGTTTTGCTTTAGGTCCATTACTGATTTGGTTTTTCGGATTTTATCTCTCGGTTCTGCCAGTCGCTTTGTTGGAAAAACCAGCCAGTTATTTGCTTCCTGTTTTTCTTTTATCGCTGAAGCCCGCTCTGTCCCTGGCACGAGTCCTCTCCAGCAGCTTGGATCTCACCTTGCGCGAGCGTTACATTCAAAGTGCGCGGGCCTTGGGATATTCCGAATGGACGGTCGTGACCAAGTGGGCACTGAAAAATTCCTGGATTCCGCTTCTGGCCCAAAGCGGACATCTGTTTGCAAATTTGATTTCCGGAAGTTTCCTGGTTGAAGTTTTGTTCTCGATCCCGGGACTTGGCTCGCATTTCGTCGGCAGTGTTTTGGACCGCGATTGGCCTTTGATTCTGGGACTCAGTCTTTTCTATGGCGCCCTTTTGATTCTCTCCCAGCTTCTGACAGATTTGCTGAGCACAAAGATTGACCCACGGGTGAACACTTTATGAGAAAGATCGCCTGGGGATTTTTGATTTTACTGGTGGCCGGAATGCTTTGGGCTTTCTCTTTGGGCGAGCAGGGCTATGGCCTCGATATTTCGGCCGCCCTCGAATCTCCCAGTCTCAGTCATTGGCTGGGAAAAGATTCTCTGGGCCGGGATATTTTCACACGCATTCTGCAAGGGGCGCAGGTTTCCATTTTATTGGGACTGGCTTCATCTCTTTCTGCGCTGTCAATTGGCCTGCTTTATGGAGCCCTGTCCGGGCTCTCCAATAAATGGATTGATTCCCTTCTGATGCGTTTGAACGATATTCTGATGTCGCTGCCAAGCGTGATGCTGATGGCAGTCTTGGCCCTGATTCTTCAGACGCTTGGGCCGGAAAATAATTTGCTGATTATCTTTGGTGTTCTGACGCTGGGATCTTGGATGTCTTTCGCGCGCATTTCCAGAAACTTAATCCTCAAAGAAAAGTCCTTCGAGTATGTCGAAGCCGCCCGCGCCTTAGGCTGCAGCCCAACGCGGATTTTCTTCCGGCATATCGGCCCGAATTTGTTTTCACCTTTGCTGGTCTACTGGAGTCTGCAAGTCCCGCATGCGATTTTGGCGGAAGGCTTGCTGAGCTTCTTGGGCTTTGGAGTGAAATCTCCCGGAGTCAGTTGGGGAGCCTTGATGCAAGAGGGTTGGAAAACTTTGGCAAGCTACCCACATCTTCTTTTGGGGCCCGCTGCATTTTTGTTTCTGACAGTTCTATCGCTGAACTTGTTGCTGGAAGATTTCCGTCAATCCTTAGATCCAGCCTTGAAATTCGATCGTTATTCGTGATCCGGCGCTGGAGAACGATCCTTCTTCCCAATCGCTCAGTGAATTTTTGTCCGCGATGGACCGAGGCTGATTTGGTTGTCCAGTCCCTCTGGAATTTCCTCTGAAAACCCGTTTTTGAATGCCTTCGATAACGCCTTGGACGAGTTGATTTTGAAACCGTCTTTGCCCTTGGAAAATTCGACCTTGGTGGCCACAGTCTTTTCTTTCGCTGTTCGCAAAAACAGATTCACGGCAGCGGTCGTGACTTCAATTCCAAAATGCTTCAGTCCCAAAAAAGTTTCGGCTTCAGAGACAATATCGGCCTTTTTCAAAAAAGGTTTTACATAACCTTCAAAGCCGTCCGGCCGAGAGCGTAGCTCGGCATACACGTCAGCTGATCCCGAGGTCAGTGTCAGAGGCAGCTTGCGTTTCAGGAATGGATTTGCCTTTGGCAGATTGAAATTCTTCATGACGATGTCCGCATTCCAAGCCCGCGGTTTCTGAAGCGGTAGAACCTGCGCATTCAAATTGATATCGGCATCGCCAAACAAATGGCCACGCACCTGAACAGTCGTCTCTGGATGACGGGGCCGCGGAGTCATATTCAGAACCTGCCCCGAAATATCCGTCAATCGAAAGCGCGACATCGGCGGATCTTTCAAAAGATCGGTGAACTCAAAACTGGATTGCGATAACCGCAAGCGCTCGATCTCGACTGGGAAAAGTTTCTGCCCCGCTTTGTCCGAAGCTTCCTGTCCTTTGCTGCCTTTGGCGAAAACATCCAGCACCGAATCCGTCAGGATCAGATCCAGTTTGTCCGCATCGATATCGGTGATAAAACGCCCGTTCCATAATTCACGCCAAGCAAGGGAGACATCAATTCTCTCGGCCTTGAAAAAACTATGATCTGAATTTTCGTTTTCTTTGAGATGAAATTCCAGTCCTTCAAGAACATAGGCTCCGCGGAAGAGACTGATGTCCATATCCTCGAGGTGCCCCGCAATCGCCGGAGAAAAATCAGCCAGAAAGCGGTTGGTCTGTCGAAGAAAGAATTCGGGCGTCAGTGTTCGCAGAAGAACGACCAAAATCACCAGACTCCAGAATATTTTGGAACGCAGAATCGGAAATTTCTCAAGCATCTTCATGGGTGAAGGTCTTAGCAAGATCGAAACCAAATCGTGCCAGCCCCAGCTTTGCTTGCAGCCAATTCAAGTAGCAAAATGCCACGGTCCGGCCGCAGATTTTGTGAAGAGCTAGCGCTTGCTGGGTCGCTGCCACCCGCCAAAGCCGATTTCCAGCATGCGCGCAACAGACAGACAGAGATGATCTTGATCTTCGGCGGCCACGACTTGCAGACCCAGTGGCAGACCGTCAGCTGACAGTCCCATTGGAACGGCCGTCGCCGGAAATCCCAAAGCATTGATCACGCCGGTATAAGAAAAATCAAAAGGGCGCGAGTAAGTCGATCCCAGCTTCGGCGCTTTTCGCGGATGCACAGGCATCAGCAGCACGCCATTTTTTCCCAGCTTCTCTGACAAATGTCGGCGTAAATCCTCGAGCCCCTGCAGATTTTCGCTTTGGTGCGATTGATCTTTCGCGACCGTGTCCAAGAGTGCAGTCATCAGGGCCGGGAACGTGTACTTGCGTTTTCCCAGCAGCAGACGGGAAAATTCTTTGCTAAAGCTAAGATCCGTGCTGTTGGTGAGATAATCCGGAAATTCTTTTGTATCAATCGTCCAGGCACGGGCCGTCCAGAATTCAAAAGCACGAATCAGTGTGCGAGGTTCGGCCTCTTCCACCATGGCTCCCATCTCTTTCAGGTATCTGGCCGCGTGACGAATGCTTTGGCCAATATCGGACTCTGTCTCTGAAGCCCCGTGAACAATTGGCTCGGGCAGAAAATAAACTTTCAGATCATCGGCGCTATCCATCAAAGGCTTCAGCGTGAAATCGGTTTTGACATTTGAATCCAGGCCGTCGGGCCCTACCATCAAACGGAACAAAACTTCCAGATCTTTCGTTGTCCGCGCAATCGGTCCCAAGACGGTGAACGGATATTTTTCGCCAACAATTTCAGACGCCACATCTTTGTAAAGCGGGTAGTGACCGGTCAACGGCACGACTTTGTCGGAAGGTTTATGTCCGAAAATTCCACAAAAGGCCGCCGGCACACGAATCGATCCACCGATATCGCTACCAATTCCAAAGCAAGAGGCGCCGGCTCCGACAATCGAACCTTCGCCGCCGGAACTTCCGCCACTGGTGCGGGTTGTATCATAAGGATTTTTTGTCGAGCCATACAAAACATTGTCACACTCGAACCAAAAGCCGACCTCGGGCACATTCGAAGTCCCGACCAGAATGGCGCCGGCATTTCGCACGCGCTCGACCACGGTGGCATCGACATCCATCATGCGGTCTTTGTGATGAATCGATCCCATGGTCGATTTCATCCCGGCATTGGAGATCATCTCTTTGCAAGTAAAGGGCACGCCGAAAAGAGGAGGCAAAACTTTGCGTTCCTCGTCGGTCATGGTGCGAATGATTTTATCTTTTCGTTCGGCTTCAACGCGGGCTTCGTCGTAACATTTCTCGACGATGGCGTTCAGTTTTGGGTTCCAGGTTTCGATTTGGTCGATGCAGTCATCGACCACTTGGGAAACCGTCATTTCTTGGTTGCGAATCAGGGCAGCAGTTTCAACAGCAGATTTCATCCATTAAACGTTAAATCGGAAAAATAAAACGTCTCCATCTTTCACAATATATTCTTTGCCTTCCACACGGTATTTGCCGGCATCTTTCACCGCTTGCTCGGATTTGAAGTTGAATAAATCTTCGCAGTGATAAGCTTCCGCACGGATAAAGCCGCGCTCGAAATCGGTGTGAATCACGCCCGCCGCCTGAGGAGCTTTCGTTCCCTTGCGGATCGTCCAAGCGCGAACTTCTTTTTCACCCGCAGTGAAATACGTCTGCAAGCCCAACAATTTGTAAGCCTCACGGATCAAACGATGCAAACCTGGCTCAGTCGCATTCATCGCAGCCAGGAATTCTTTTTGCTCTTCTTTTGGCAGCTGAGAAATTTCAGCTTCCATCGCCGAGCAGATCATGATCGTCGTGTTGCCTTCTTCCGAGGCGCGCTTTTCAACATCTTTCACCCATTGGTTTCCGCCTGCGGCAAAATCCGTATCGGAAACATTGCAAGCATACAAAACAGGTTTCGCCGTCAAAAGGTGCAGGTCACGGCGATAGATTTCTTCCATCTCATTCAACTCAACAGAACGAGCTGGCAGTCCTTTTCCAAGTGCCTCGTAGATCTTCTGAGTCACTTCGAATTCCATTTTCAATTTTTTATCAGTCGTCGTGCGCGCCGTCTTTTCGATGCGTTTGACTTTCTTCTCGACCGAATCCAGATCGGCCAGCATCAGCTCGGTACTGATCACTTCCATATCGCGCAGTGGATCCACAGAGCCAGAAACGTGAATGACATTGTCATCGGCAAAGCAACGAACCACATGCACCAGGGCATCGGTATTTCGGATATGGGTCAGGAACTGATTTCCCAGTCCTTCACCTTGGCTGGCGCCTTTGACGATTCCGGCAATATCCACGAATTCCATCACAGTCGGAACAACGCTTTGAGGTTTGATAAAGCCCGTGATCTTGTCCATGCGTGGATCTGGAACGGTCACAACACCGACATTCGGATCGATGGTGCAGAACGGGTAGTTCGCAGCTTCGGCTTTCGCCGAAGATGTCAGCGCATTGAAAAGCGTGCTCTTGCCTACGTTTGGTAATCCAACAATTCCGACCTGCAATGCCATATTTGATCCTTTGCTTATCCGTTAAACTTTGTCGCCGCTTTTTGAATTCCGTCGAAAATTACGGACTCTAGAGCATCGCCTGCTTTGTTCAAAAAGTCAGGCAATTGCTGCTGCTCTTCATTTGAAAACTTTTGTAATACAAAATCTGGAACCTTCATCTCGGGATGCGGGGGACGACCTACACCCAGCTTCAGCCGCGCATAATCCGCCGTTCCCAGAAGCTCGCTGATGTTCTTCACGCCGTTGTGGCCACCATGTCCGCGATTTTTGTGAAATCGCAAAGCCGCAAACGGAATGTCGATCTCATCATGCACAACCACCAAATTCTCGAGCGGAATTTTATAAAACTGCATCAGCGCCTGCACTGATTGCCCTGAAAGATTCATAAACGTCATCGGCTTGGCGAGCAAAATCTCAGTGCCATCCATTTTAAACCGGCAGGTGTGAGCTTTGTGCTCTTCCTTCCACGGTGGATTGTTGGCCGACACGGCAAAAAGATCGATCGCCATAAAGCCGATGTTATGTCTGGTCAGCGCGTATTTTGGCCCAGGATTCCCAAGCCCAACAATTAAATGCATGCAGGGGTTATAGCGCAAATCTTGAGGTTTGAGGAGCGAAAGGTCATTGCCAAAGCCCCGGTTGACCCCAGATTTGACGCTTGGAAGACTGAATGCATGAAAACACTCCTTATCTTTGCCACAGTCCTCTCATTTTACGCCTCTCAAAGCCTCGCCGAGTGCAATCTCGAGCTGGCCAAATCCGCCGGAAGCTATATAGCCGCCCTCGAGAAGGCCAAGCTGCAAAAGTACCAGGACAAAAGCGTCTGTGAGGTACTGAACTACGAGTTCACAAACTGCACAGACCAGCAAAAAGCCAGTCTGCAAAAGACATTTGCAGTGAAAGAGGTGCTTGGAAACTATTGTCAGCCACACTTGGCCGTGCCCGAAATCGCAGGTGATCGCATGGGTTATATGAAGGGCGCAAATCTCTATTCATGGAAAGATGAAAACGGTTACGATTGGTACGCCCTGATGCCTGGAACGAACCGAACCCAAACAACCGAAGAGCTGCTACAGAACAGAATCTCCGAAGGTTCTCTGAAAGAGCATCTGGCCACGCTGCCAGCCGGAACCGAAATCTCCTGGAACAGCCTGATCAGCCTCTCAGATCCAAAGGGATTGCCATTCGGTCTGCCATCAACAAAGTCCGCTCGAGAAATCCAACAAAAAGCCAAGCTCGCCAAATTGAAACTGCAATCCCCAGGACTCTAGCTTAAAAGAAGCGAAATACCTTTATCCTCCAAAATTACCATGAGCTTCTGGGCAGTAAGCCCAGAAGCCCGCGGGCTCGGGCCGGCGAAGAGGCCCGATTGCCAGGACGCATGCACTTCGTCTCGAAGCCTTCCTCACCGCACAAAATAAAAAAGCCGTGGTTTCCCACGGCTTTTGAAATTTCAAACATTTGAAATCGAGAACTACTTCTTCTCGTCCTTCTTCGCAGGAGCTGCCGCGCCCGCTGCAGGTGCTGCTGCACCGGCTGCTGGAGCCGCTGCGCCAGCCGCTGGAGCTGCTGCTGCATCTGCCGCTGCAGTTGGAGCTGCGATGACTTCTTCGACGAAGAGGTTCACAACTGCCAGAGTCAGTTCTGGAGCAGAGATCAGTTTCACGCCAGCAGGCATCTTCAAATCAGATACGTGCAATGCATCGCCGATGCCCAAGCCTGAGATGTCAGCTGTGATGTTTTCTGGGATTTCAGTTGGCAAACACTCAACTTCAACCTGACGGTTGACGACGTTCAACAGACCGCCCTCAGAAAGACCTGCAGGCTTACCTTCCAACTTGATTTCAACAGAAACGCGAACGGCTTTTTTCAGATCCAGTGCGAACAAATCAACGTGCTGTGGACGACGAGTCACTGGGTGAACAACGACTTCCTTCATTAGAACAACGATGTTGTTGGCTTTTGAGCTTTGGCTTTTCAGTGTGAAAAGGGCGTTCTCGTAAGCGCGAACGTTGAAGCGAACAACTGAAGATTCGTCGATGAAAAGGTTTTGTGGCTCGGTTGCGCCGTAAACAACGGCTGGAACTTTGCGGTCACGACGAAGAGCACGGCTGTTGTGTTTACCGGTTTCGCGGGCTTCTACAGTGAGGTCATGTCTTTGGCTCATTCTTTTTCTCCAGTACTAAAAGGCTAAACTTTTTAATCAAACTCAGCTCAATCAAACAAAGAGCTGACAGAGTCATTTCCGTGGATTCTCTTGATGGCTTCAGCAAGCAGATGAGCAACTGAAATCACTTCGATTTTTCCACTGTTTCGCGCGGCTTCGCTGAGGGGGATCGTGTCGGTCACCCACAATTTCTCGATACGGCTTTCGACGATTCGTGAAATCGCCGGTCCAGAAAGAACCGGATGCGTTGCAACGGCGAAAACACGTTTTGCACCATTTTTGTAAAGACTGTCAACAGCTTGTGTGAGAGTTCCCGCGGTATCGACCATGTCATCCACGATAATCGCGGTTTTGCCGGCCACATCCCCGATCAAGTGCAGGGCTTTGGCTTCGTTCGGCCCAGATCGGCGTTTATCGACGATGGCGATCGGGCATTCGATTCGCTTGGCAAAAGCGCGGGTGCGCTCGACCCCGCCGGCATCCGGACTCACCGCGACAAAATCATTGCCCGAGCCCAATTGTTCGCGCCAAGCGCGGGACAGGGTCGGAATTGCAAACAAGTGATCAACCGGAACATTGAAAAATCCCTGAATCTGGGCCGCGTGCAGGTCGACGGTCACAACCCGGTCAGCGCCCGCTGTCGTGAGCAGATCCGCCATTAATTTCGCAGAGATAGGCGCGCGGGGAGCGACTTTACGGTCCTGGCGTCCATAGCCGTAGTAGGGAATGACTGCCGTGATCGCCTTAGCGGAAGCCCGTCTCAGGGCATCCATCAGGATAAAGAGTTCCATGTAATTTTGATTGGCTGGGGGGCAGGTGCTTTGAACCACAAACACATGTTGGCCCCGCACGCTCTCGTGAATTTCGATTTGAATCTCGCCGTCGGCGAAAGAATTCAGCTGGCAGTATCCAAGCTCGACACCGGCCGCTTCGGCAATCTTGCGGGCAAGCGCTGGGTTGGAGTTTCCGGAAAAGATTTTCAAACCCTTCATGTGCCACCCCCGATTGTCTGGAATGGCTTTAGATTTAGCGCAGAAAAAGCGGCTTTGACAACGCCGAATTGACCGCTCACACAGCGGCATTGGGGCCATTGCACGGAAGATTGACAAGTTTCCCGCGGATTGCCATGGTCGTGAGCATTATGGTCACTTACCTCGAATCCATCACTCGTCCGGGTTGGCTTGGCTTGAAGATTTCAGGCCGTGTCGACGCGTTCAATGATCGTCAGATCATTCAAAGTTTCGAGCGATCGATTGGAACGTCCGCGCGTGTCGCCTTGGACCTATCGGCTTGCGAATTTTTGAGCCTGCAGATGTTGAAATTTCTGTCGGAATTGAATCGCGAGCTGGGGCGAAAAGGGGGAGAGCTTGCCCTGGTTCGCCCCAACCACAACGTGCGAAGACAGATCGAAATTTTTCTCGGCACCAAAAATTTCCGCGTCTTCGGCTCGATCGACGACCTCCAGAACGGATATTCGGCGCAACCTCGAGCCGAGTTTCACAATCTGCCAGCAGAATCATCAATTTCCTAAAGCTTGGACCTAAATTTGCTAATTGCCTCTTTGAAGGATTCAACGATCTTTCGGAAAACCACAAGGAGGTCCAATGAGAAACCGAAAATCACCAGCATCAAAGACATCGTCCCGTTCCAGTTCAGGGTCAGCTCGTTCGAGCAGAAGTGCAGGCAGCCAACGTCGAAGCGTCTCAAACCGCTCTCGGAATTCAGCTGTTGCCGACAATGATCTGGAATAGAACTTCGTCTTTTTGATCCGTCAATGCTTGGGGGCGGTCGGTTGTACCGCCCCAACTTAGAAAAGTGCCGGGCGAGTGAAAGATGAGGATGAAATCTTTTTGGTTTGTCGCTCTTTTAATCTTCTATGCGGTCTCTGCCCCGGCAGAATGGACGTTCTATGGGCAAGAGTATCCGCCTCTCAATTACACCGAAAACGGCAAGATCAAAGGGGCGATGATAGATATCATTTTGGACGCCTGTCAGCGAATCAATGAGAAATGCGGTTTTAAAATCTGGCCGTTGAAGCGTTTAACCCAGTCTTTGAAAAGCGGACTGGCACCGATGGTAATGACCTTAATTCGCAATGAGGAACGCAATGAGTACGCGCTTCCGACGATTCCGATCTACAGCTCTTATCAGATCTTGTGGCTGCATAAAAACTCCAAGAACATTCAAAAGCTGGAAGACTTAAAAAATTGGAAGGGCTACACGGTTGCTTCGTCCGGATCGAAAAGAGTTTTGGATAAGCTGGCCAAAGATTATCCAGGCCTGAAAGTCGGTGAAGAGCCCACGATCGATAGTCTGTTTAAAAAACTGGGCGCTGGTCGCTACGAGAAAAATGCCTTTGTATTGACCAGTGATCTGCCAGCACTTTACTCGATCAAAAAGAACGGCATCAAGACCGTGAAGCCGACGATCAATTTGAAGATTGAAAAATTCGTGATCTACTTCAACAAGGAAACGGCGGACAAATCTTTCTTTGAGCGCTTCAATAAACAGCTGACCATGATGGTAAACAGTGGCGCCATCAAAGCTCACCTGCAGGCGAACGGGATCCATGAACTTCCCAAAGATCAGTTGCATTTCGATCCTCAGTAAGCTTGAACGGAAGCTTGGTGACACGCAATCGATTGGCATGACCTCGATCCTGGCCATCAAAGCTATTCAGAGTTATTTAAAGCGATTTCAGTTTTTCGAAAAACTGATGAGTGGCGTGCGCTCGGTGAGAGTTCTTCAGTTTGAATGCACTGCCGATTTCAGCCAAAGTTTTGGTCTCACCCGCAGGTACGAAAACAGGATCATAGCCAAACCCATGCTGGCCCGCCGGAGTTTTTCCGATGGTGCCTTTGAGTTCGCCGTTGAAAATCCACTCTTCGCCAGTCGGTGTGTAAACGACCATGCAACAGACAAATCTAGCGTTACGGTTGGAGATTTGGCGGATTTGCATCATCTTGAGAAGCTTGGCCAGGTTTTCGCTGTCGGAGGCTTTGGGACCTGCGTATCGGGCCGAGTGGATGCCGGGGATTCCGCCTAGGCCTTCGACTTCGAGTCCCGAGTCTTCGCCCATGACCCATGTTCCTGGTTTCATTGCCTTCACGCTGCGGGCTTTGATTCGCGCGTTGTCGAGAAAGGTGCTGCCGTTTTCTGGTGGTGGCGTGAAGGAAGGCATATCGGCGATGGAGAAAATCTTGGTTTCTGGGTGCTCTTTTTCAAACAGAAGTTTGAATTCGCCCAGTTTTCCTTTGTTGCCGGTGGCAATCCAGATTTCGTTCATCATCGCCATGGTAAATCCTTATTTATTTCAGAGGGAAAAACTGTCCGATGATTTCCGCTTGATGGCGGAAAAGTTCTTGGCAGCCTTTTTGGGAAACTTCGAGAAGATCCATCAGCTGAGCTTTGCTAAATGGCACATGCTCGGCCGTTCCTTGAACCTCGATGAATTCGTTTTTGTCCGTCATCACGAAGTTCATATCGGTGCCGATCATGGAATCTTCGTCGTAGTTCAGATCCAAAAGCGCCTGGCCTTTTTCAAGGCCGACACTGATCGCGGAAACATAGTGAGCCAGTGGCTGACTTTTGATTTCGCTGACATCTTGCAGTTTTTTAACAGCCAGTGCGAGGGCGACAAATCCGCCGGTGATTGCGGCTGTGCGGGTTCCGCCGTCAGCATGAAGCACGTCGCAGTCGATGGTGATCTGGCGCTCGCCCAGTTTTTTGGGATCGATGGCGGCGCGAAGGCTGCGGCCGATCAGGCGTGAGATTTCTTGCGTGCGTCCGCCGGTCAGGGCTTTGTCACGCTTGATCCGCTGATGGGTCGAGCGCGGAAGCATTCCGTATTCGGCTGTGATCCAGCCGGTGCCGGTTCCCTGCAGCCATTTGGGGGCTTGGGCCTCGTAACTTGCGGTGCACAGCACCTTGGTTTTTCCGAATTCGATGATGCAGCTGCCTTCAGCGTAATCGGAAACATGAGGAGTGATTTTTACGGGTCGTAATTGGTGAAAGCTTCGTCCGTCTGTGCGCATGGCGCTTACTGTAGTCGGGCGGGTTCGGCCTTGTCTATCATTTCTTTGTAAGCCTGTAGGCCCTGATAGAGCTTTTGCGCAATGTCCTTTTGGTACTGCGGCTGAATCAGCTTTTGAGACTCGCGCGGATTGGAAATAAAGCCCAATTCCACCAGCACAGAGGGGATGGCCGTCTTGGTGATCACATAAAATGGCGCCTGACGGATGATATTGCTGTTTTGCGGACCTTGGATATTCCAGGATTTCAGCAGCCGGTCGCTGAGGGCATAGCTGCTACGCATTTTGGTTTGGCGCTTGAGGTCTTAGATGATGTCCAGCACATCGGTCTTTTTGCTGATATCGGCATCGGCACTTGTGGCCGCTGCGTCTTTGACGACTTGGTTTTCCAGATTGGCCAGGTACATCGAGTCTTCATCGGCGGGGAGCTGGTTTTGAAAATAAAATTCTACTCCACGCGCGCGCTTATCCGGTGAAGCGTTGGCGTGAATGCTCAGAAACAAATCGGCTTTTTCTTTTTCCGCCGCATGCACGCGATCTTGCAAAGTTAAAGCATTGTCCTGGGTGCGTGTGAGGTGAGGCGCGAAGTCCGCGGATTTTTCCAGCAAGGCTTTCAGATGCTGAGCAACCTTCAACGTGATCTCGGCTTCTTTCGCGTCTCCGTAAACAGCACCCGTGTCGGTGCCGCCATGGCCGGGATCGATCATGATTTTGAGCGGAGCTGCGAGTGAAACAGAGCTGAGAAGTGTAGCCAGCAGGCAGAATTGGAGAAATCGCATCTCTCAATTTTAGCTGATGGCGATTCCTGGGTATAGAGACAGAATCCAGGCCCTAGACCGGAGTCTGAAACGGGCCCGTCAGCAGATTCGGAACCTGGTCTTTGGCCGCTATCCGTTCGTGGTTCAAGAGGGATCATTCTGTAACTCGTGGGTTTTTCATTTGGGGAGTGTGGGCTTGGCTTGCGTGCGGATGGGGGCTTTGGCATTGGGCTTCGATCGAAGGTGCGGGCTTTGGCTTGCGTGCGG
>CBIHPB010000062.1:0-14008 GCA_966211485.1 uncultured Bdellovibrio sp. | reverse complement strand
GATGACCGAACCCAAGCCCAATGAGATTCGACCCTGATTGGATTCGTCGGACCTGCGGGTCATGCGTTTAACACCAAAGAGCGGAATATCGGCCTCATGAATGCCTGGACCATCATCGACCACCCACAGCTGAATCTCATCGCTTGTTTGGCGCAGATCGATGATCACGCTCGACGTGGCGAATGACAAAGCGTTGTCCAAAGCATTTCGGAACAAACGCTTCAGCAAAATTTCCTCGCCCAGGATTTCCGCCTTTTCTGGCGCTCGCAGTGAAATCGCAAAGTCTTCCTGTTTTTCATAGATCCGAATTTCATCGCGGATCAGCTTCACCAGATCGACTTTCCGGGTTTCGCGTTTGTAATGAGGATGGGTCACGCCCGAAATAAAAAGCAAATCCTCCACAAGGCGCGAGAAATACCAAGTTTCACTGATCGCGGTGTTGAGGAAATCGTTTTTCTGTTCCAACGACATCTGCTCGCCCTGATCGCGCATGGATTCCAATAGACCGCGAAGACTTGCGACCGGTGTTTTCAGGTCGTGAGCCAGCTCTTGCAAAATTTTGGTGCGTCCATTTTCAACGTCGCGCAGATGCTCGACTAATTTTTCGATTTCATCGGCCATTTCGTTGAACTTGGCGCCGATTCCTGAAGGCTGGCGTCCGTTGATCAAAAAACGCGATTGCAGGTTGCCGTTTTTCAAATCTTCCAAGGTCCGTCCCGCGACCTTCGCGGCCCTTCGATAGAAAAACACCGCCGTCGCCATCGACAACGCAAATCCGCCCAGCAGAAACGCCACCAAGATCAAGGCTGTGATTTCCTCGGGAACCAATCCATGAATCACCGGATGCTTGCGAAAGATCCGGTAATCGCTGCTTTTGGCTTCGGAATGAGCGATGGATTCCAGGCGGCTGGGCATAAACGATACTTTCAAAAATACGTTCGGCGATAAGCGCATCATGGCCTGCCGGTATTCACTTTTCATCAAGACTGGCGTGCAGGATTCCGCTGGTAAATTCTTCGATTCTTCTGGCGCGACGGCTGGCGCTTTTGCATCCAGCGCGAATACACGCTCGCCAGTTGTTTTAAATAAAACTCCGCTGGGATCCAGATACTCGGGATTGACCTGCATGAATTTCTGAAATGCTTGCACATCGTCAAGCTGCTGGTCTTGCTGAATTTGCTGGATGATCTGGCAAGCCTTCGCCAGTTCCTGCTTAGACATCTCAAGCTTAATAGAGCGCATGACGATTTTGGATGTCTGAACACCCAGAATCACCGACACCAGGAACACAACCACCGATAGGAGGAAATATTTAAAGAGAAGCGGATTGTTCTGGCGTGGCTTCAAGTTTGTATCCTGTTCCATAAATCGAAGTGATGCGGATATGGTCGATCTTTTCTTCTTTTAAAAGCCTGCGGATCTGCGAAATATGCGCATCAATCGTGCGATCGAAAACTTCATCTTCCTTTTGCAGAAACTGCAGAATCGTTTCACGGCTGATCACTTTTTTCTGATTGGTGATCAAAAAGTGCAGAATATCCAGTTTCGTGTGATTCAGTTTCAGCTCGCGATCTTTATAAAAGGCGGTTCTGTGCTCGGAATCGACCTTCAGCCCGCCAAATTCCACCAAGGATTTTGATGGAGCTTTCCGATCCACAGTCTTCAACTGCACATGCAGCCGGGCCAACATTTCGCGCATCCCAAAAGGCTTGCGGATATAGTCATTCGCCCCGGCCATCAGACCTTGCACAACATTTTCTTCCGAGTTTTGCGCTGTGATGAGAACAATCGGTGTTGGTTCTTTGAAAGATCTCAGCTCTTCACAAAGTTTCAATCCACTGCCATCTGGCAGTTCAATATCCAGCAAAAGCAGATCAAACTGTTGCGCCGCAATTTCTTTTCGGGCCAGAGCAACAGTCGAAACCCACTGCACATCATAACCAGCCGATTGAATATTAAAGCACAAGCTTTTCGCCAGAACCGGATCGTCTTCAAGAAGGAGAATCTTCGCCATGAAGTGACTATGCTAAAGAGAAGTTTCGATTTTGTCCCTAAAAAACAAAACCCAGATCTCTCGACCTGGGTTTTGATGTTTCGACTCGCCGCTTAGAGAAAAGTAGCCAGGCGACTTTTTAAATACCGGCCTTGTGGCGTTCTTCGTCGTCGACGATTGAGAGGATTCCGCCTTTCAACTGTGGACGGTAAGCCAAATGTTCGATGCCGTAGTGGAAGTTCGAGCCATTTACGCCCGGGGTCTGCCATTCAGGGCCCATGCGAACCGCGTCCACTGGGCAAGCTTCTTCACAGAAACCGCAGAACACGCAGCGAAGAACGTCGATTTCGTATTTGATTGGATACTTTTCGACGCTTGGATCTTCGTGCTCGCTAGCCACGATGGAAATACATTCGGCCGGGCAGTTCGTCGCGCACAACATACAAGCTGTGCAACGAAGCGAGCCGTCTTTTTTCACGGTCAAAACGTGATTTCCCTTGAACCGTGGCGAGTACTCGAACTTCTCTTCCGGATAGTTCAAGGTCAGCATCTGCTTTTTCTGGAACAGGTTCTTCAGCATGTGCTTTGCTGTGATCACCATCCCGCCCAGAATCCCGGGCAGGTACCATTCGCTCAATTGAGATGTATTCTTCTGTACGACAGCCATATGTCTCCTAGAATCCCTTCGGGATTACAGTGTCCCTCTTCGATAAACGAATTCATTTTTCTTACGGTGTTCAACCACGATGCGATCCGCAGGACGGTCCGCTTCTACCAACACGTTTGTATCCGGCTTCACGGCCAACATTTTTCCTGCCAACAGGTCGCCCGCTTCTGATAATGTCAGCGCTTCGGAAACAACTGTTGTGACCTTCTTGAATTTCTGAGCCAGTCCCGCATGGTTGACGAAAGTTCCGTCTTTTTCGACGTAAGATTTCATCGGAACAACCCACACGTTTCCAGTCAGCGCATCCAAAGCTTCATTTCGGCAAGACTGCAACCAGATCAAGTTCTGAGCTTTTGAAAGCTCTTTCACTTTATCTTTCATATCAGGGAATGCCGCTTGAACTTCAGGACCGGCCACAACCAATGTTTTGATCGAGCCGCTGGATAGACCAGCAACCAGATCCGACCACTTGGTGTTGATGCCATGCTTTTTCAGGACGCCCAACAAACCCTGGGTATTCGGATTCTTGTCTCCGCGAAGCAAAATGCCGTCGAATTCGTTCATTTTCTCTGGATTTTGATTCCAGTGGAAAATGTTCTTCGACTTCAGATCGTTCACGAATGTACCAATGATGCTCTCATATTCTTCGACGGTGTATTGACCAGTCAGAACCAAAGCTGCGTTTGAACCAGCCGCTTTCAGAACATCAGACGCATTTTTCGCAGCTGCCCCTGGTTGAGATTCTTCCCAGCCCGTGCTGATACGTTTTTTCGCCTTCAGCAGACGGTGTTCGCGGTTCACATATTTATAAACGTCGCGACCTTCGTCACACATCCAGTAGCCATTTACTTTTTCGTTATAAACCGGCTTCACGCGGAAGAAACCTTCGCGATTGTAATAAGTCTTCACACTGCAGCCCGTGCTGCAGCCGTTACAAACGGTGTCGCCGTCTTTGAGATACCAAACCCGCTGACGGAATCGGAAATCTTTCGACGTCAAAGCGCCGACTGGGCAGATGTCGACCGTGTTCAGTGAATACTTATTATCCAGCGGCTTGCCATCGAATGTTCCGATTTCAGATCGGTCACCGCGATTGAAAATTCCAAGCTCGTTTGTTTTTGAAACTTCCTCGGTGAATCGCACACAGCGCGAGCACAAAATGCAGCGCTCGGTATCCAGAACCACGGTTGGTCCCAGATCGACGACTTTGTGTTTTTTCACTTTCTTCTCGGCCATTTCAGGATTGTATTTCCCGAACTCCATGTACTGATCTTGCAGACCGCATTCGCCGGCCTGATCGCAAATTGGACAGTCCAACGGATGGTTGATCAAATGGAAATCAAGACCCCACTTGGCTGCGTCTTGAACTTTCGCCGACGTGTTGTTGATCTTCATGCCTTCCGTGACAACGGTGTTGCAGGCGATCTGAACTCGTGGATTTCCTTCGATCTCGACCATGCAAAGACGGCAAACGCCGGCGACAGAAAGACCTGGGTGCCAGCAGTAATGCGCGACTTTCCCATTTTCCCATGCGCCATCTTTTCCATACATCGCTTCGATGATGGTGCTTCCTTCTTTGACTTCGACTTCTTTGCCGTTAATGGTGCATTTCGGCATTTCTGACTCCCTTTACTTTCGAACGACCTTCGCGAACGAAGAATTCAAATTCATCACGGAATTTTGTGACAAAGCTCAAAACCGGCAATGCCGCTGCATCTGAAAGCGCGCAGATCGTGCGGCCCTTCATATTGTCAGCAACCTTGATCAATAGCTCGATATCTTGCAGACGACCGCGGCCTTCCAAGATCGAATGAACGATCTTGTTCAGCCAGCCCGTGCCTTCACGGCAAGGCGTGCACTGACCGCAAGATTCATGGTGATAGAAGTGAGTGAGGACTCCCAACATATCGACCATACATTGTGAATCATCGATGACGATGACCGCACCGGAACCCAGCATCGATCCCGCTGCCGCGATACTTTCATAATCCAAGACAACTTTTTCCGCTTCTTCCGCTGTCAAAACCGGAGCTGACGATCCACCAGGGATCACAGCTTTCAGTTTGCGACCTGGCTTCATTCCACCGCCCAATCCGTAGATCAAATCTTTCATTGGATAGGCGAGAGGAACTTCGTAGTTACCTGGACGGACGACATTTCCGCTCAAAGAGAACAGTTTTGTTCCCGCAGATTTTTCTGTTCCGAATTTTCGGTAAGCCGCTGCGCCATCTTTAATAATTGGAACAACTGCAGCCAAAGTTTCCACGTTGTTCACGATGGTCGGCTTGCGCAGATAACCTTGAACCGCCGGGAAAGGAGGCTTCAGTTTTGGCTGACCTTTCAAACCTTCCAAAGAAGAGATCATTCCAGTCTCTTCACCGCAGATGTAAGCGCCAGCACCCGAGTATACATCCAGATCGAAATCAAATCCCGAACCTAGAATGTTTTTACCCAAGAATCCGCCGTCGTAAGCTTCTTTCAAAGCTTTCTCGAGAACAGAGATTGGATAGTGGTACTCACCACGAACGTAGATGTAACCTTTTTTCGAATTGATCGCGAAGCCCGAGATGATCATGCCTTCGATCAATTGATGTGGGCCACGCTCCATCATCAAACGATCTTTGAAAGTTCCAGGCTCGCCTTCGTCCGCATTGCAGAGCAAATAGCGAGGCTCGTTATTCTTCGGCAAAAATCCCCACTTGGTTCCAGTCGGAAAGCCAGCGCCCCCGCGGCCACGAAGGCCCGACGCTTTGACTTCGTCGATGATCGCCTGAGGCTGCATCTTCAAAGCTTTTTTCAATACTTCGTATCCGCCCTTGGCTTGGTAGCCTTTCAGCGTGCGGAAATCGTCGAGATGATAGTGTTCCGACAGTAATTTCGTTTCCATTATTTCATCCCTCGCAAAATATTCATCGCCGATTCCGGAGTGAGGTTTTCATAATAAGTGTCATTTACCTGCATCATCGGAGCCGTGCCACAAGAACCCAGGCACTCGACCTTGGAAACTGTGTACTTGCCGTCTTCCGAGATCTGATCGAACTGAACTTTCAGCTCTTTGCAGATATGGCTGGCCAGTTCGCGCGCATTGTTCAAAGCGCAGGAAATGTTGGTGCAAACCTGCACGTGGTATTTCCCCACCGGCTTTTGATTGAACATCGTATAGAAAGTGAAAACTTCGTGGATGCGCGCCTCAGGGATTTCCATCACTTTTGAAAGATGGTGGATCACTTCGTCGTTCACCCAGCCTTTGTTTTCCTTTTGAGCGATATACAAAGAAGGAATGATTGCGGAATCCTTCGCTTCATATCGCGAAAGTTCTTTTTTAACTTGAGCGAGACCTTCGCTGCTTAGTTGAAACATCTTTTACATCTCCTCTTAGCGGTCCAGCTCGCCAGCAATCAGGTTCATACTTGCAACCGTCGCAATTGCATCGGCGATCATCCAGCCTTTCACCACCGTCGGGAAAGATTGGTAAATCGCAAAGCATGGCGGACGAACTTTCAAACGGTACGGATTCGCACTGCCGTCAGAGACCAGGTAGAAACCCAGCTCGCCATTGGCAGCCTCGGTCGCGTCGTAAACTTCGCCGACCGGAGGACGAAGACCTTTGATCACCAACATAAAGTGATTCATCAAACCTTCGATATTTCCGTAAACGTCTTTTTTCTCTGGAAGAACAATGCCCTTGTCGCGGATGGTGTAATCACCGCCTGGAACATTTCGGCAGACCTGCTCGATGATACGGATCGACTGGCGCATCTCTTCGATACGAACCAAGTAACGATCGTAGATATCCCCGTTAGTTCCAACTGGGATATCAAATTCAAGACCATCGTAGCCATAGTAAGGCTTCGCTTTGCGGAGATCCAAACCAACACCACAAGCACGAAGCAGAGGTCCCGTGTATCCCCAAGCGATTGCATCGGCCGCTTTCACAGGTGCAATGCCTTGAGTTCGCTTGATGAAAATCTTGTTATCCAGCATCAAGCTTGCGATTTCATCAACACCGGCGCGCATTTCTTTACAGAACGCCAGAACATCGTCGAACCAACCTTCCGGCGCGTCCTGAGCCATTCCCCCGATTCGGGTCATGGAAACAGTCAAACGAGCACCGCAAAGTTTTTCAAACAAGGTGTAGACCTTTTCACGGTAAGTGAAGAGGTGGAAGAACGCCGTCAAAGCACCCAAGTCAACGCCGCCCGTTCCGACCGCGATGATGTGGTCGATGATACGAGAAAGCTCGCTTAAGATCACACGCATCGCCTGCGCTTTTGGTGGGATTTCAACGCCCAACAAACGCTCGACCGCTTTGCAGTAACCGACGTTGTTCATCGGTGCCGAGCAATAGTTCAAACGATCGGTGTAAGGAATGACTTGGTTGTAGGGATGAGTCTCCGCCATTTTTTCGAAACAGCGGTGCAGATATCCGATCTCCGGCATCGCACGCACGATGGTTTCGCCATCGAGTTCGGCCATCACACGCAAAGTTCCGTGCATGGCTGGATGCGAAGGACCGATGTTCAACGGAACATAGTTTTCATTCAGAATATCGCCTGGTTTTCCCGGTTCGTTATCGAAGTGAATCGGCAAAGAGCTGGTGCAATGTTGCTGGCGATCGGCTTCGTAGTCTTTGCGAAGCGGATGACCCACGAACTGGTGGTGAGTCAAAATTTTGCGCAAATTTGGATGGCCGCGGAAAATAATTCCGAACATGTCGTAAGCTTCACGCTCGAACCAGTCGGCACCTTTCCAAACACTGATCGCCGAATCGATGGTTTCGCCTTCTGAAAGCGGAACTTTGATACGCAGACGGCTGGCATCGCGAGACGAAAACAGGTGGTACACGACTTCCAAAGGCTTTTCGCGATTCGGATAGTGGGCCCCGCAAACATCCATCAGGAAATCGAAACGATCGCTCTGACGGAAGAAGCTCAGTACTTGCAAGATGTCGCTGGCTGGGATGTCCATCACGTCATCGCCGTAAGCATTCGAGAATTGATAGCGAGACACATTCAAACGTGTCGCCAAATCCGATTTGATCGATTCAATGTTACTCATAATCAGGGGCCTTCCAGTTGTCTTTCCAAGGACGCGGTTGTCCAGATGCGATCATTCGCTGCAAAGCCATCACGCCGTCCAGAACTGCTTCCGGAGTCGGAGGGCAACCTGGAACGTAAACGTCGACTGGGATCACCATGTCGCAACCTTGAAGCACATGATAAGCGCGGTAAAAACCGCCCGAACTTGCACACGCACCCATCGACAGAACGAATTTCGGCTCGAGCATTTGGCGGTAGATGCGCACAAGCACTGGCGCCATTTTTTCAGTGATTGTTCCTGCCACCAGCAACAAGTCCGACTGACGTGGAGAGAAGCGAACGACTTCCGCACCAAAACGTGCGAGGTCGTACTTCGGTCCCATCACCGACATCAGCTCGATCCCGCAGCAAGCAGTTCCATAAGGCAAAGGCCACAGAGCATTTTTCTGTCCCCATGCGATGATCGAATCCAAACGTGTTGTCATTGCAAACGAGCGCGACATGTCGTCGGTCGCTTGAGTTCCGGAAGCTCCGTGAAGAACCGCGGATTTACTCGCGGCATTCGGCGCTATGATTCTATTTTCAGCCATCGTATTTCCTCTGTCTTTCATCGCCGTTTCAAGCGCTGAGACATTTTCAATTGATTCTCAACTTGTCGCAAATTTTCAGCTTCAAGTAAACCATCAAAAATGCACAAAAACCAAATCAGTTCGAGTGCTTGGAATTGTAGCATGTGCCGATTTTGTGACAATATGTCGTTTTCCAACGCGCACGCTCTGAAGATCGGATTTTTCCGTTCCAATTCGGTATTTCAATTTGCACTTTCAACAGCTCCGTTTCTAAAATTTGAACAGCTTCAAAATCATACTTCTTTCCAAGGGGGGAAAAGAATGAACCACCAATTGAAAGCGATCCTCATTTCCGCTGTCATGATGACGGCTGGTATGTCTTTCGCGGCCACTCCGAAATCTCAAGATCTTCTGGTGAAATACGCACCTGGAAGCTTGAGTCAAATGCAGCTCTTCACTCACTCTATTTCAGCTCAAGGGGGAACTGCTGAAATTTTGAGCGACACATGGGTGCGAGTTCAGGCCAGCGGCAAACGCAGCATGAACCTGATGAAAACTCTGAACACCGATCCTGCCGTCGAGTTCGTTCAGCCGAACTACCCAGTTCACCTTTTGGACGGTTTGAGCATCCAAGATCCATTGCGCCGCGCGGCTTACATTCGCGGTCTGCAAAAACAGGGAATCACTCGCGAGCCCGCAGCTGTCGACAATCCGGCGATTCCGGATGCTCCTCAGCAAGGTTCGGGTGCCGATCCACTGCTTTCCAAACAATGGGGTATGCTGGATATCGGCGTTCAACAAGCTTGGGCTAAAACTTACGGCGATCCAGATATGATCGTGGCCGTCATTGACACGGGCGTCGACTACACTCACGAAGACCTTTTGCCAAATATGTGGCGCAACTCGAAAGAAATCGCCAACAACGGCATCGATGACGACGGCAATGGCTACGTTGACGATATCGTGGGCTGGGATTTTATTTCGAACGACAACAAACCTTATGACTTGAAGGGCTCAGCGAATCCAGGACACGGAACTCACTGTGCGGGGAACGTGGCAGCCAAAGGCATGAACGGTTTGGGAATTTCAGGGGTTGCACCTGGTGTTCGCATCATGGCTCTGCGCTTCCTGTCTGAAAAAGGCGAAGGCACGACAGCCGATGCAGTGAAAGCAATTCGCTACGCGGTCGACAATGGCGCTCGCGTTCTTTCAAACTCTTGGGGTTCGGAAGGCGAAGACCCAGCGGATGGCTCCGAAAACCAAGCTTTGCGTGATGCGATTTCATATGCTCAGGACCACAATGTTCTGTTCATCGCAGCTGCAGGTAACGGACACAACGGTGTTGGTTACAACAACGACACCGATGCGAAACCTGCTTACCCTGCCAGCTACGATTTCGATAACATCGTCAGCGTGGCGGCGATCGATAAAACCGACAAATTGGGCGGCTTCTCGAACTGGGGTTTGAAATCAGTTGATATCGCTGCTCCTGGTGTTGCGGTTTTCTCGACGACTGTGGGCAACACTTACAGCGCCACCATCTACCCGAACCTTCCGTTCCTGACTTGGGATGGAACTTCGATGGCAACTCCGCATGTGTCAGGTGCCGCAGCCCTTTACTGGTCTGCTTATCCAGGCAAATCATGGCGCGAAGTCAAAGCCGCGATCATCGGCAGTGCGAAGAAAATCCCTGCGATGGCTAGCAAATCAACCAGCGAAGGCAAATTGGACGTCAACGCTTTGTTGAACTTCCACTAAAAGTGCCAGGCCCTGTTTCCGAACGCAGCTCGTAAAGAAGGAAATAGGAATACAGAATGAAAAACAAAAAGCCGAGGTCGAAAGATCTCGGCTTTTTATTAGTGGAACTCGCCAGCCGGTTTTAAATTCATCAGGCCGATTCCGGTTTCCATTTCAAGTGGCACCGAGTTGTGCTCGTGAATGATCTTCCAATCTTTCCCGAACTTTTTTAAGCCCAATGTGTTTCGCATCCAGGCTTCCATTTCCCTGCCGTCTTTTTTTGCCTTACCGGTCATATGAACCAAGCTGTGACAAAAGGCATAGGTGCTGCCATTGGCGAAAATTTTCTGATCGCGGTAATCGAAAGCCACAGGAAACTGAAAATAATTTGTGAAGCAGTCTTCCCAGGATTTTCGGTAGGTTTCGACACCGCGAAAATCCAAGGGTGGCATCATATCGTAAGCGACCACATCATCCGCATAGTAAAGCATGATCTCATCAATGTTTCCGCTTCGGATGGTGCTGGCGAAATCCATCAAAAACTGTTGAATCTCAGTTTCCACCTCGGCGCCGACGTAACCGACTTCGGCTTCTGTTGCACCGACGGTTTGTTCTTGTGGCATAACTCCTCCTGCCTTTCGTTCCGACCCAACATGATTGCAAAGTTTGGACGCGAATTTCATTAACCAAAAATTGGCTGCGAACGAGCAAAGTTTCGCTCGTTGACCTCGTTGCGAACCGATCCGATAGTTTTTACATGAGTGGCTTCGAGACACTGATCAAGAAATGGATTCTGGTGTGTTCTTTGATCCTGCTTTTTTGCCCTGCTCACGCAGAAGAAATCACAATCATTGGAATCGAAGGCGCACCTTACTCGGTCATCAACGAAGATCACCTCTCCGGATTCGGCACCGAGATTCTCAAAATTTTGGTACAAAACGTCGGCGCCCACGTGACATTTAAAGGTGGCGTGAATATGAAGCGCATTTTCAAGGAAACCCATGCACCGAATATTTTTATTCCGATATTTATCAGAACAGCCGATCGTGAAAATCAGTATCATTGGATCGGAAAACTGACTGATGATAATGTCTGCTTTATCACCCTCAAATCCAAACCTTCGATTTCATCTTATGCCGAAGCAAAGAATTATACTGTCGGCGTCTACGAGTCCGGTGCCCCAAACGATTTTTTACGCGAACAAGGACTGACCAAGATCGAACCTTCGTCCTCAAGAACAATCAGCCTCCAAAAGCTTGCGAAGGGCCGCATCGACGCCTACTTCGCCGGAAAAATTATCGCCTATCATTCGCTCCTCAGGGCAAAGCTGGATCCAAAGAACTTTACTTGCGGCAAAACCATCAAACAAATTTCTTATTACATCGCAGCCTCGCGAAAAACGGATGAAAGTTTGGTCAAGAAATTCAAAACCAGCTTCGATGACCTCAAAAAGAGCGGAGAGTACGACCAGCTTCTTAAAAAGTACCACATCAACGACTTCACTTGGTGATCGGCCAGGCCTTTGGTTGGGCACACAGAATTTTGGTTCGCTCGAGGCAATTAAATAAGAATACAATTTGAGAATGAGCAAAAACCCCCTGCAAAAACAGTTGGAAGACAAAAGATTCCGCCACGGAATTTCCTACGTTCAACAGGCAGCAGGCGGTTTGAAAAAGTTGACCTCCAGCGAGCTTGCGCACTTGAACCAAATCATCATGGACCGCGAGGAAGAAGATCCTTGGCGCTTTCAAACGACGACCTTGAAAGTTCCCGGCGGCGAAGTCGAAATCAAAGTACACTCGAATCCGATCAATCGAGCCCGGGATATCGCCGGAAACGCCCTGCAGTCGGCTGGCAATGGCAAAGTAGTGGAAGCCGCTTGCTACCTGTATTCCGAATTGGTGCTGGAGCATTTGTTTCAAGATGGCAACCGCCGGACCGCCGTTCTTGCAACTGTCTGGCTGTTCGGAAACCACGGGATTGAAATCGACGCGCAAAAACTGCTGGATATTCCGCTGGGAAATCTGCGCAATCCACCTGACATGGCCAAGTTTCGTCAGCAAATCGAATCCCTGATCCACGACGTCTCGTAATTCTAACCACACTTCCAACAGGAGCAACCACATGACTCTCACTCGCATTTCTCTTCTTCCGTTGATTCTCGTCGGCATGCACGCTTTGGCCAAAGGTCCAGAGACTGGAAAAAAGTTGAGTGCCACTGAAGATGGCAAAGAAATGAGCTGCACGGTCGAGTTCCGCTCGCAGGGAGCAGTGACCTGGTTCCAGACTCAGAAACAAGCTTGGCAACTGTCCGAGAAAAAAGGTTCGATCGAGCTCAAGTCCATTGGCGATGTGGAAATTTGGCTGACGAAAGAAACAACCGCGAAAAACACGCTATTTAACTTGTCGATCAAACAAGGGAAACACAATCTTGGCGACATCAAAACGGAACACCGAGCATTCGAATATGCCACAGGTGTGGACGTAAAAGTCGGCGAAGGCGACGAAGCCTGGCAGGCCAATTATGTTCGCGTCGCCTGTGATGCCGCCACAATAGCAAACTGAGTCAATACTTCAGTATTTACAGCCTTCGATCTCTTCTTGATGCAGGACCGCTCGTCTGATTGGTTGCCACCGAGCGGCCCGAAAAAACCGGACTCATCAAACGATTTTTATTCACCGACAATTGTGAGCGATGGTTGGCCGTTTCAATTTGCCAACAAAAAACAATCCCAAAAAGGAGATGCGATGCACACCAAGAATTACACTTACGGTGACTTCACTTTCAAAACTTTCTTCAAGGCCGTTGGCCAAGGTTACGAAGTGAGCCTTTACTGCCAAGGCAAACCTTACTTTGTCGGCAACTTCGTTCATAAAAAAGAAGCGATGATGTGGTGGAAACTGTTCAACCGCGAGATCACGACTTTCGCGAAAAAATACTGGTGCTCAGACGACACTCCACAACAATGGTACTGCCATTTCATGACAAACCACCTGTACAAAACTTACTACGCTTTCCTCTATAAGTTGTTCACTCGCTACAATACAACCTATCGCAAAGCGTATTTTAAGGATGTCAAGAAGTACAACAAGATGAAAAAGACTTGGGATTCTTCTGAAAAGTTTTATCTGACACCAAAGCGCGCTGTTTAATTTTCTGAAACTATTGATAGATCCTCCGAACACGGATTAACTCAAATCCACAAGTCGGAGGATCTATGATCAAAATCACCACATCTTTTTTTCTCGTTCTTTTCGCTCTCACTTCCCACGCCGCCATCAAAACAGAAACCGTCGAATACAAAGAAGGCTCCACAACTCTCGAAGGCTTTATCGCTTATGATGATGCCGCCAAAGGAAAACGCCCCGGCGTCGTGATCGTCCACGATTGGATGGGTCTCGCCGATTACTCGAAAGGCCGCGCCAAACAACTGGCCGAATTGGGCTACGTCGCATTCGCCGCCGATATTTACGGAAAAGGTGTTCGCCCCAAAAATCAAGACGAAGCCAAAACTCAAGCGATGAAATACAAAGGCGACCGCCCTCTGATGCGAGCCCGCGCCAAAGCCGCCTTCGAAACTTTGAAAAACAATCCCAAGGTAGACTCAAATAAAATGCTAGCAATGGGCTACTGCTTCGGCGGCACAACCGCAATTGAAATGGCCCTCAGCGGACTGCCTCTCAAAGGCGTCGTCAGCTTCCACGGCGGTTTGGATTTTCCATCACTGGCCACGGATACAAAAAACATCCATGCACCAATTTTAATTCTGCACGGTGCAGTTGATCCGAATGTGCCTCCAGAACAAGTCAGCGCATTCACCAAAGCGCTGGAACAAAACAAAATTGACTATGAATTCGTCGCCTACGCCGGAGCCGTACACGCATTCACTGAAAAGAACGCAGGAAATGATCCTTCCAAGGGCGCGGCTTACAACGAAAAAGCTGATAAGCGAAGTTTCCAAGCCATGAAAGACTTCTTCCAAGAAGTCACAATGTAAAACCA
>CBIHPB010000061.1:0-14054 GCA_966211485.1 uncultured Bdellovibrio sp. | reverse complement strand
TGAACAAGCCTAAATACCAGTGCGCGATCTTCGCTCCACCAAATAAAAAAATAACTGCACCAAGGGCCAGGTAAGGTCCGAACGGAATCACCGTCTTCATTCCCTTCTGATCACGAAGAGCAGCGATCGCGCCGCCAATGGTCCCAATAATACTGCTGGCGACGATCACAAACGGAACTGCTTTCCATCCCAAAACCGCGCCAATCCAAGCGATGAGCTTGATATCGCCGCCACCCATGCCCTCTTCCTTGCGGAAGACGTAATAGAAGTAAGCGATGGCATAAAGAAATCCACCGCCAAGGAAGACGCCGATCAACGAGTCGACGAAATCACGTCCTGGGATTGGATTGAGGGCGGCTCCGATCAAACCGATCACGATCCCGGATAATGTGAAGACATCCGGAAGCAGGAAGTGATCGATGTCAATAAACACACAGATGACCAGAGCGAACAGGAAAATCAAAACTTCGAGCAGGTACCACTCGAAACCGATGAAATGGTAGGCCGTCGCAAACAGAACACCTGTGAGCAGCTCGACCAGTGGGTAGCGCCAGGAAATCGGGTTTCCGCAATTGCGGCATTTGGCGCGCAGAAAAATCCAGGAAAGAATCGGAATGTTGTCGTACCACTTGATCGCAGCTTGGCATTTGGGACAGCGACTGCGGGGCTTGACGACGCTTTCGCCTTTTGGCTGACGAAGGATAATCACATTGGCGAAACTGCCGAAGATCGTGCCGAACATAAAAAGAAATACATAAGGATAAATCTCAAACAAGATCTTTTCTCCTGAAAACGTAGATCGATACGAGGACCAAGAACATCAGCCAACCCGAAGCATGCAAAGTCACCCAAAGAATCTGCTTAGAAGAGACTCCGTTTTCGAGGAAATACACGGTCCGCCAGTTGAACTGGAACAGATTGGGCGTGAACCACTTCACAAGCTTGGCGAGATTCTCGTACAGCCCCACTTTGTATTTACGGCCAAAGAATTCGATCTCCTGGGCCCAGTGGCTCATCATGAAAACACCGAAACCCATGAAAAACGACAGCATCGGACGCATAAAGGTCGCCATGAAAAAGGAAACCGAGAAGGCCAGCGCGACTTCGAGGAAAGTTCCATACAAAACCAGCAGCATATTCTCGATGGGGAAGCTGAATTCAAGCAAAGCCCACAATCCCAAAGACAACACAAACTGGAGACCGAAGCACAAAATCAGAATCGGCAGGTATTTTCCCAGCAGAAACTGCGCACGGGTCACCGGGCGAGCCAGCACGAGTAGACAAGTTTGCCGGTCCATCTCTTTGTGCAGCCAATTGGCGGAGAGAATCATGCACATCACAAGCGTCGAAAGTTGAATCGCCGCCCAGCCGATGTGAGCCAGAATCCGCTGCTTTTCATCGAAAGACAGGTTTCCTAGCACGAGGCTAAACGCAAACAACAAAACGGCGACAAAAAATCCCAGCCAGACAATGCGATCGCGGGCGAATTCGTAGAAAGCCATGCGGATCAGGGCGCGGACTGTTTTCATGTGCGACCTCCCAGCTTCATCCGGGTTTCGTAGAAGGATTTTTCGACACCCTGATCTTTCGCAAAGTCCTTCAGTGCACCTTGAAAAATCAACGCACCCTGATCGATCACAACCAGATCATCGCAAAGCTCGTCCATATCTCCGAGCAAGTGGCTGGAGAAAAAAAGTGTTGTCCCCTTCTTTTTCTCTTCCATGATGATCTCTTTGATCAGCATGCGGCCGTCGGGATCGAGTCCTGACATCGGTTCGTCAAGAATAAGCAATTCAGGCGAGCGCAAAAGGGCTTGCGCGAGACCAATCCTTTGCAACATTCCCTTCGAAAAACTGCGCAGATATTTTTTGGTGACACCTTTGAGGTTTACTTTGGCGAGAATTTCTTCGGCTCGCTGTTCGAAACCTTCTCCGCCGCCGGTCAGATCCCAATGAAATTTCAGAAACTGTGTGGCCGTGACAAAGTCATAGTAATAAGGGCGCTCGGGAAGATATCCCAGACGCTTTTTCAGCTCGGAATCCAAAGGGCCGCGGCCAAAGAAATCGACGGATCCGGCATCGGGGCGAACAAATCCTAATGCGCATTTCAAAGTGGTGGTTTTACCAGCACCATTGACGCCAACAAATCCTGTCGTGCGGCCTTGGTGAACTTGGAACGACAAGCCCTTCAGCACCTGATGGCTTTTTTCGAACAACTGTCCTTTGAAAGTTTTTGTCAGGCCCTCAACCTTGAGCATCCTGTCTCCCTTTACAGCTGGAGACCAAGCTCCTTGACCATTTCCCGGACTGGGTCGTATTGCCTTTGGGTGGCAGGAACGAAACCTTGGGCGCCAACTGTATCCATGACGTCTTTGTTGGCCCTTAGTTTATCGACAACATCAATCAATGCAAACATCAAATTGTGAGTGAGTTTAGGATGTTCGTCGTAATAATCCTGTCGCACACAAAACGGATCGTTCGGGATCGGATCACTGACCCACAGAACCCGGAACTGCTTCTCTTTGTTGGGCTGTTGAGAGTACTTGACGTAAGCGTTTTTCAAACCTTGCTTGTCGTCAGCAAAAACCGCGATCGCATCAGCTTGACCATTGTCCAGGTGGGCCACGGAATTCGAATGCGATCCAGAGAACTGAGTGTCGGCCGGTTGGATTTTCTTTTTTTTCAACACAACCTGAGGATAGAGGTATCCTGAAGTCGATTTCTCTTCGACGAACGCGAACTTAGCCTTCGTCAATTGCGCGAGCTTTGTGAACTTCGAAGACTTTTTTGTCAGAATCGTCGAATAGTAGAAGGGTTCGGCCCAAACTTTTTTGAGCAGAACTTTCGCTCCTGCTTCTTTTTCAGCAAAGACATAGGCCATGGCCGTGAAAATCGCGAAGTCGACTTTCTTTGTCTTCATGGCCTCGATCAGACCCGAGTAATTTTTCGAGAGATAGACATTGACCGGAATTCCAAGCTCGTCTTGCAGCGCTTTGGCGACCTCGACCGATCCCCGCTTGATTGCGCCCGCATCCCCGCCCGGCAGAAAGCCGATGGTGATCGAAGCTGGGTTTGTCTCTGCCCAGCAGGAAAGTGTCGTCAAAAGAACGAGAAGAAAAATCCTCACGTTTAAATCTCGAGCTTCATCATCTGTGGAAGTGGCGAAACCTGGTAGTCGCCGCGCTTGGAATTTTTCAGCGCGATGACGAAGGCTTCGGCCGCGTCACTTTCGGTCAGACATGGAATGCTATAGTCCGTGCAAGCTCTGCGGATATCGAAGCTCGCTTCGATCGACGTGCGACCGCGAGTCGTGTTGATCACGATGCTGACTTCGCCCGAGCGGATGCGATCCACGCAGTGAGGCCGGCCTTCGTGAACTTTGCGCAGACTGAGGGCTGAGATTCCATTGTCTTTGAAGTACTGAGCCGTTCCCGAAGTCGCCGAGATCGAGTAACCCATCTGATCCAGCTGTTTAGCAAGCTGAAGCATTTCAGGTTTGTCTTTATCCCGCAGTGAGAAAAAGACTTCGCCCGAATCTGGCAAACGGATGTGGCTGGCGATAAAGGCCTTCATCAAGGCTTCGGAATAATCGCGGCCGCGGCCCATGCTTTCGCCAGTCGATTTCATCTCAGGTCCCAAAATCGCGTCGGATTCTGGGAATTTCTTGAATGGGAAAACCACACCTTTGACGGAGACCGTTTGCACATCTCGCCAGTTCAGGCGCTCGGGATGAACTTCGTTTTTAGTTTTACCCAGCATCGCCAGCACACCCAGATCGATCAGCGGAATTCCCGCGGCTTTCACCACGAAAGGAACCGAGCGCGAGCTGCGCGGATTTGCTTCGAGCATAAAGACCTGATCGTTTTGAACTGCGAGCTGCAGATTCAAGTGGCCAATGACACCGATACGATCGGCGAGCTTCTTACTGAGCTCTTCGATTTTCTGGCAGGTTTCATCTTTCAGACGATTCGGAGGTAGAACCCCCATGCTATCGCCCGAGTGAACGCCGGCCGCTTCGATATGTTCGACCACGCCGCCGATCAGAACCCAGTCTTTTCCGCGGATCAGATCGACGTCGACTTCAAGCGCGCCTTCCAGGAACTGATCGATCATGCACAGACGATCCGGTCCGATAAATTCTTTATGGCGTTCGAAGTAGCCTTGAAGTTCTGTTTGGTTTTCGATCACTTCCATTCTTCGTCCGCCCAAGACGTAACTTGGACGGCAGATCACTGGATAACCGATTTGCTGAACTTGCTCGACCGCATCGCGGAAATTTCCAACCATCGCCGAGCGTGGAATTTGGAATTTCAATTCTTTGCAAATCTGCGTGAACAGCCCGCGGTCTTCGGCCATGTCGATGGTGTCCAGGCTTGAGCCCAACATCGGAATGCCAGCCTTCACCAATCCATGCGCGAGATTGATTGGCGTTTGACCGCCCAACTGCGTGACCACACCGAATGGCTTCAGCCAGCGCAGAACTTCACGCACACTTTCCAGTGTCAGCGGTTCGAAGAACAGCACGTCCGAGGTGTCGTAGTCCGTTGAAACTGTTTCCGGATTCGAGTTGATCATGGCGACCTTGTGTCCGGCCTTTTGGAAGGCCTTCACGCCGCGCACGCAGCTGTAATCGAACTCGATTCCCTGACCGATACGATTCGGCCCGCTGCCGATCACGACGACTGGATTTTTCACATCGCATTTCGCTGATTCTTGAGCCCAGTAGGTCGAGTAGAAATAAGGCGTGGTCGAAGCGAACTCGCCCGCGCAAGTATCAACCTGTTGGAATTTCGGGAAGAGCTCGAAGGATTCGCGAAGCTGCGTGATCGCATCTGTCGTTGTGCTGACAAGCTTTGCAATCAAAGCGTCCGAGAAACCGCGGCGCTTGGCATGCAAGAGCAGAGTTTTCTTTTCTTTGTCATCAGCCTCGGTCCAATCCGATGCGAGTTGCTTTTCAAACTGCGTGAGATCTTCCATTTGCTCTAGGAACCATGGATTGATCTGAGTCAGGCGCTGGATCTCGCGCACGGACGTGCCGTTTCGAAATGCTTGATAGAGATGGAACAGACGATGGCTGTTCGGATAAGAGATCTTATCGATCACCACCTGCACATCTGGAAATCCCAGCGGAGAAAATTCCAGCGACAGAGCCGCCTTCATGAAAGATTCTTGGAAAGTCCGGCCGATGCTCATCACTTCGCCAACACTTTTCATTTGTGTGGTGAGGAAATCTTTTGAGCCCGGAAATTTCTCGAATGCAAAGCGAGGAATTTTCGTCACGACGTAATCCAACGCGGGCTCGTAACAGCTTGGCGTCACTTTGGTGATGTCGTTGGTGATTTCATCGAGCTTGTAACCGACAGCAAGTAAGGCTGCGATCTTGGCAATCGGGAATCCAGTTGCCTTGCTGGCCAGTGCGGAAGATCGGCTCACGCGTGGATTCATTTCGATGACCACTCGCTCGCCCGTCACAGGATGAGTTGCGAACTGAATATTCGCGCCGCCGGTTTGAACACCGACTTCATTCAAAATTTTGCAGGCCTCGTCACGCATTGCCTGATACTGACGATCAGTCAAAGTCTGCTGAGGAGCCACGGTGATCGAATCACCGGTGTGCACACCGCAGGGATCAAAGTTTTCGATACTGCAGACGACAACGAAAGTTCCCGCACGGTCACGCATGACCTCAAGCTCGAACTCTTTCCAGCCGAGGATGGATTCTTCGACCAACACTTCTGAGGTTGGCGATTCATGCAAAGCGGTTGCGACCATTTGCTTGTACTCGTCCAGCGAGAAAGCGATACCGCCCCCGCCGCCACCCAGCGTGTAGTTTGGACGCAGGATCAGCGGGAAACCCAATTGATCGGCGACCTTCAAACCTTGCTCGAAATTGGTGACCATTTCACTGCGTGGGTAGCGAGCGCCAACCTTGTCGAGGATGCCGCGGAAAATCGCGCGGTCTTCAGCTGCCTTGATCACCGTTGGATCTGCACCCAAGAGACGAACGCCATGTTTATCCAGAACACCCGAAGCATGCAGCTCGAGCGCCAGGTTCAGCGCTGTCTGTCCGCCCAAAGTTGGAATCACCGAATCCGGTTTTTCTTTTTCGATAATTTTTTCAAGGAACGAGGCCTTCAACGGTTCGACATAAACGCGAGTCGCGATCTCGGGGTCGGTCATGATTGTCGCAGGGTTCGAGTTCACCAAGATGACCTCAAGTCCCTCTTTCATCAGCGCCTTGCAGGCCTGAGTTCCCGAGTAGTCGAATTCGCAGGCTTGACCGATCACGATCGGACCCGCACCGATAATCAGAACTTTTTTAATGTCTGGACGAATTGGCATCTCTTCTTTACCCCAATCGACTTTCGTTTGAGTAAATCATATCGATCTTCACATGACGATAGCGCTCGAACTTGTAGCGCATTTTCAAAAGCTTCAGCATCATGTCTTCCGGATCGAGGTCCGGATCCTTGCGATGGCGTTTGATCTCGGCCAGAATGTATTTCTTCGCATCCTGCGGATGGAAGCAGAAACCTTTGGTGAAAATCCAGTTGTCACCATCTGGAATCAAGCGCGCTTCGAAAATTTCTTCTGGATCAAATCCAAAAGTCCAAGGCGAACCCTTCACGATGATTTTCTTATTCAAGATCAAATCTTTGATCGTCACGTCATTGTCTTTCAGTTTGATAAACTGAAACAAGCTGTGGCGATGCTGTTTAAGCTGATCAATCAGCTTCATCTCTTCCGGTGTAAAGCGAAGTTCACGCGCCATAAATACCGCGTCGAGCGGCGTCTGTGCGTAGCCCTTGAGCTCACGAGTGAAGAAATACCAGTCGAAGAACTGAGACATGCGAAGCTCGAATTGCTCCGAGTGCTCGTCCAGGATTCCGGCGTTATCGAAGAATTCGGATTTGGCGACACGGACTTCGTCCCGGAATTGGTCTCCGGCAAAGTGAGCAAGAATTTTTTCGATCAGTTCAAAATAGGGACTCATAATCTCTGTCTCCGAATCATTTTGGAAATAAAGAAATCAAAAAGCTCGGCCGCTTCGTGCGGACCGGGGTGACTTTCAGGATGGTACTGAATACCAAGGCAATTGCGATGCTCGCTATAGAAGCCGGCGACTGTTTGGTCGTTCAGATTCACATGCGTGACCTTCGCATCTGAAGGCAAAGTCTCGCGCTTCACGGCGTAGCCATGATTTTGGCTGGTCATGTAGATCTTGCCGATCAAGTCGTCCTTAATCGGATGATTGGCACCGCGATGGCCGAATTTCATTTTGTAAGTCTGTGCACCCAGCGCAAGCCCCAGAACCTGGTGGCCCATGCAGATGCCATAGATTGGTTTTTTGCCGACCAGATCACGAACCGTATCGATTGCAACTTCAACCGAAGCCGGATCGCCGGGACCGTTGGTCAGCATCACGCCATCCGGTTGCACAGCCATCACATCCGCCGCCGTTGTTCGTGACGGAAAGATTGTGAGCTTCGATGAACGCTGACGAAGTTCGCGCAAAATATTTTCTTTCGCTCCGAAATCCAAAACTGCGATATGCGGACCTGCTGGATTAAATCCCGCCTGTGTCTCGGCCTTCTTGCGAGAAGCCAAGTGAACCCAGTCCGCTGGCAATTTCTTTTTTTCGGCGATCAAGGCTTTCGCCATCTCGCGAGCTTTCTCAGGCGTTTCAGCCTGCACCAAAGCCCCCCAAGGAGTCCCACCTTCGCGCAGGCGCAAAGTGATGGCGCGCGTGTCGACATCCGACAAGCAAGGAATTCCGTTTTCATTCAGGCGCGAAAGCCAAGATTTTTCCCGGCCACTGCTTTGAACCTGCAAGCAGATAAAGCCTTCGATCCAAAGTTTGCTGGATTCCCAGCACTCTTTGTCAGCGCCGTAGTTCCCCTGCATCGAGGCTGTCATCAACACGATCTGAGAGAAGTAACTGGGGTCGGTCGCGATCTCTTCATAGCCCGCGTGAGAAGTGTTGAAGACGACTTCTCCGGCGCGCGGCTGACCGCCGTGCCAAGCACCTTCAAAAACTTCACCTGACTCTAAAACCAAATATCCAGTCTGGGTCACAGGCTTTCTCCTAATGTCATTCGCAGCACAGCTTCACGAAGATATACACCATGCCGAACTTGTTCCAAAATAATTGCTCGCGAATCTGTCAAAACTTCGGTTTCCATTTCCAGGCCATGATTGATCGGTCCCGGGTGCATGATGAAGGCATCCGCTCGAAGTTTGCGCAGACTCTCTGGATTCAAACCGAAACTGGCTCGGTAATCCTCTTTCGAAAAATTCAGATTTGCCTCGTGGCGCTCGAATTGAAATCGCAGTGCCATGGCCGCATCCGCCCACTGCAATGCTTCGCCCAAATTTCCAAAGCTGCGGATCTTCGAAGAACTGCCGAGCTGGAAATTTTCCGGTCCACACTGCGCCAGTTGAATTCCCGTTTTCTCGGCCAGCTCGACATGGCTAGCAGCCACCCGGCTGTGCTTGAGATCGCCGATGATCAGAAGTTTTTTGTTCTCGAGCGTTCCCCACTTGGCCTTCAGCGTGAGCTGATCGAGCAACGCCTGCGTCGGGTGACCCTGCACGCCCCAGCCGGCATTGAGCACAGGCACCTTCAGTTTGGGAGCAAGCTTTGGAAGGTCAACCGTATCGGCACAACGAACCACCAGAACCTGTGGATCCATCGCCGCCATGTTGTAGAGCGAGTCTTCAATCGTTTCGCCTTTTTCCAAACTGGTTTTCAACCCACCGTCGAAGACCAGAGGACCAAGTCCCGCGCGGATCGCCGCCGTTTCAAAGCTCAGGCGCGTGCGCGTGCTGGCTTCGAAAAATCCGAGGATGACGCTTTCACCTTTTTGGCGAATCGGACGCGGTTTTTCCTTCAGCGAGAGAGCGAAAGAGAAAAGTTCTTCAATGTCATTTCGAGTGAAAGTTTTGAGATCTAAAAGTGAGGACAGGCGAGCGGGCATTGGGTTTTACGGTAACGAAGCGCCCCTCTGAAGTCAATGCACAGACTGCGGGAAAGCCCGTCAGCCGAGGCGCTTCCCACTAGCGGGGAACGGTCCCCACACGCGACGTGCGTAGTGTTGGTACTCGATTGTCCCAGATTTTTTTCTGCCAGTTGAGCGACAGCCAAATCAGCACCACGCGGCCTTCGATTCGCTCGATCGGCACAGTGCCCCAGTATCGCGAATCGTCACTGGAATCGCGATTATCCCCTAGCAAAAAGACTTCGTTGGGTGGCACAATAAAAGGACCAAAACTGTGAGACTTTGGGCTCTTCTGAAAAAGCAACCAGCGAGAGTCAGCGCCCTCTTTTTCCTTCACCAATTTGAACATCTCGGGCGAGAGATCGTTGTTCGGAAAATCCTGAATTTCCTTTTCGAACTGCTCGGCCGACATGTCCTCGTACTGCAGCTTTTCACCGTTCAAAAAAAGCTCGCCATTTTCGATTTGCACGCGATCACCCGGAAGGCCGATCACGCGTTTGACGTAATTGGTTTTGGGCTGTTCGGCATAGGTGAAAACGACGATTTCTCCCCGCTGAGGTGGCTTCACTGCCACTTTTGTTTCGGTTAGCGGGATCTTGAGGCCATAAGGAACACGGTAGGAGAAAATAAAATCGCCCGGCAGCAGCGTCGGCGCCATAGAACTGGTCGGTACTTTGTAGCCCGTCAGCACGAAGGTGCGAACGACCAGTGCCATAAAGATGGCTATCAAAATGTTTTCCAAATAGTCGCGCCAATTGGCCATGCGACTTTAATTAGCCCACTTTATTTGGCATTTTTCAAGAGACGATCCCACCGGATCGTCGAGGGATCACATAAAAACTGAGCCGAAGCCAAGGTTTCCCGACAAGAAAGCCAGATAAACTGCGCACTCCCGACCAGATTTTTTTCCGGCACAAAACCCCAAACCCGCGAATCACTGGACTGATCCCGATTGTCGCCCATCACAAACAACTGCCCGGCCGGAATCTTTTTCGGTCCGTAGAAAGAGTTCTCTTTGCTTTGATAGCGCACAACATACGAGTGCCGAGAGGTCTCTTGGAAGTAGTCAAATCCAGGCTCGAAATCCTCAGCAGGAATTGCGGCTTGAGTATACTCTTTGCCGTTCACGAAAAGCACTCCGGCTTTCAGTTCAAGCTCGTCACCGGCGACGGCCACCACGCGCTTTACATAGAAAACATCCGGATTCGGTGGATAGCGAAACACGACGATTTCGCCTGCCGCTGGCTTTCCCCATTGCCAAAGAAAGCCATTCCCGAATGGAATTTGCGCGCCGTAAGCCAGTTTATTGACGAAAATATGATCGTGAATCAAAAGCGTTGGAATCATCGAGCCCGACGGAATGACAAAGGGCTCGAACAACAGCCAGCGAACTCCGACCACCAACAGGATCGGAGTCAAAAACGTGATCAGCGCTTGGGACCAAGTGCCTCTCAGATCACGCTTCATACTAATTTACGATATGGAAAAATCGCTTCCAACGAACGGTGAGCGGATTGCACAGAAACGGAATATTCGGCAAAGTCTCTTCACACGACAACCAGACAATGCTGGCGCGACCCAGGATGTTTTGCTTTGGCAGAAATCCCCAAACGCGGCTGTCGGCCGAGCGGTTGCGGTTATCACCCATCACAAACAGATGGCCTTCGGGTACGGTCTCGGGACCGAAAGTATCATAGACATCGCCCCGGCGAACCAGGATCGAATGCTCTTTGTCTTTCAGAACTTCGGTGAAGTGGACGTAATTGTCTTTGCCATCGTAAACGTCGCCATCACCACGGAAATCATCATCCCGCAGCCACTCGAAATCTTTTGAAGATAGCGGAACTTTGCGTTCCATCGGCTTGTCATTCACGTACAAAGTGCCGTTTTCGTAGAAAATCTTATCGCCCGGCATACCGACCACACGCTTGATGAAGAAAGTGCTCATATCCCGTGGATATTTGAACACGATCACGTCACCAGTCTGTGGCTCGGAAAATTTGACAAGCCAATCTTCGCTGAAAGGCACGCGGATTCCATAAACGAACTTGTTGACGAAAATATGGTCGTGGATCAGCAGGCTTGGCAGCATGGATCCTGACGGAATCACGTAAGCTTCAAAGAAAATCCAGCGGATAAACAGGGCGACCAGAACCGCAAGCCCCATGGAACCCCAGCCCTCACTCCAGAAATGCTTGGAGCGAAAGTCCATGCTGGTCCATTTGTTCGGAGCATTCGGCGGCTTTTGGTCAGAGGTCGAACTCACTCCTGGGTCTCCTTGATTTCACAGCCCAGATTGCATTCGCTTCGGCAGGAAACATACTGGCTTGGGCTTGAAGGTGGAATGTAATTTGGCGAGCAGTACTCGAGCCCGCAAGAAGCGGTGTAAGATGGCTGCGCAGTCCCTTGTCGGATGCGGCAGTCAAATTCGGCGCGATTGATCGCATCCCGGCGAGCCTGTTGCTTGATGTTGTCAACACACCAATAGCCTGAAGAAGAGCCGTCGCAGAAGCTTCCGGCGCTACCCGAACCGCGCATGTATTCCATTCGTGCAAAAACAGATACCGACATCAAAACTGTCAGCAAAAAACCGATCGCTTTCATGGTTAATCCTCCACCTTGAGAATCGCGAGAAAGGCTTCCTGCGGAACATCGACCGTGCCGATCTGCTTCATCCGCTTCTTACCTTCCTTCTGGCGCTCCAGAAGTTTTCGCTTACGAGAAATATCTCCCCCATAACATTTGGCGGTCACGTCTTTACGCAAAGCGCCCAGGGTCTCTCGAGCCACAACTTTGGATCCGATCGCCGCCTGAATGGCAACTTGGTACTGTTGACGAGGAATCAGCTCTTTCATCTTCTCTGTCAAAGCGCGTCCACGAGTCGCCGCCTTGCTGCGATGAAGAATCAAAGAAAGCGCATCCACTGGCTCACTGTTGATCAGAATATCCATTTTCACCAGATCGGCCTCTTCAAAGCCCATCAGTTCGTACTCGAGAGAAGCGTAACCCTTGGAGACTGATTTCAAGCGGTCATAGAAATCCATGACCATTTCATTCATCGGCAGCTTGTATTCGATGATGACTTTTGTCGGACTGACGTAATCCATTTTCAGCTGGAATCCACGCTTGTCTTCGCAAAGCTTCAAGATCGCGCCGATATATTCAGTCGGAGTGTGCACTGTCACCTTAACGAACGGTTCTTCCATTTTTTCGATCTTGGTTTCATCCGGCAACTGCGATGGATTTTCAAGACTCAAAAGTGTTCCGTCTTTCAAATGAACTTTGTAGACGACCGTTGGCGCCGTCGTGATCAAATTCAGATTGAATTCACGCTCGAGACGCTCCTGCACGATTTCCATATGCAAAAGGCCCAAGAAACCGCAGCGGTATCCAAAGCCCAAGGCCATGGATTTTTCCACCTCAAAGGTCAATGACGAGTCATTGAGACAAAGCTTATCCAGTGCGACCTTCAGGTTTTCATACTCGGTCGCAACCACCGGGAAAATTCCGGCGAAAACCATCGGCTTAATGCGCTGGAAACCAGGCAATGCCGCAGCTGCAGGACGCTTGGCATCGGTGACCGTATCCCCGACTTTGACGTCGCGAATATCTTTGATTCCACAAATGATAAAGCCCACTTCACCAGCATCCAATTGATCCACTGGGTGCGGGAACGGTTTATACTTACCCATTCGCAGAACTTCGTAATCGCGGTCGGTCGCCATGAACTTGATCTTGTCGCCTTTCTTGATCGAGCCATCGACGGCACGAACAAGTACGACAACACCCTGATAGGCATCGAACCATGAATCGAAAATCAGCGCGCGCAGTGGAAGACTGCGATCCGCTTTGGGTGGCGGAACTTTTTTGACGATGTTTTCCAGAATGTCCCGAATGCCGATACGCTCTTTCGCCGAAGCCAAAATCGCTTCCGAGCAATCAAGACCAATCGTGTCCTCGATCTGGCGTTTGACGCCTTCTGGATCCGCGGACGGAAGATCGATTTTATTTAAAACTGGAATGATTTCGAGATTGTTTCCAAGTGCCAGGTAAACGTTGGCCAAAGTCTGAGCTTCAACACCCTGATTGGCATCGACAACCAGAATCGCACCTTCGCAAGCAGCCAGCGAGCGAGAGACTTCGTAACTGAAATCCACGTGCCCGGGCGTATCGATCAAATTGATCTGATAGGTTTCCCCATCTGCCGCTTTGAAATCGAGACAAACGGTTTGCGCTTTGATGGTGATTCCGCGCTCGCGCTCGAGCTCCATGTTATCCAGGAATTGCGCTTTTTCTTCACGTGCCGAAAGAGAGCCCGTTTCAGACAAAAGCGCATCGGCCAGGGTGGATTTCCCGTGGTCGATATGCGCGATGATGGAGAAATTTCGAATGTACTTTGGATCCATGAACCCGACTTATCGAGCCAGAGTCTTCACAACGTCTTGCAGTTGCGAAACTTTGTTGGTCTTTTCCCAAGCGAACTCTTCGCGGCCAAAGTGACCATAAGTCGCTGTCTGGCTATAGATCGGCTTGAGCAAATCCAGATCCTTCACGATACGAGCCGGTTTCAAAGACCAGCACTCGCGAACCGCTTTTTCCAGGATTTCGGAACCGACTTTGCTTGTGCCATAGTCGTTCACGTTGATGCTGACAGGCTCAGCCACACCGATCGCGTAAGCAACCTGAACCAAGCACTTTTCAGCGAGGCCCGCGGCAACGATATTCTTCGCCACGTGACGAGCAGCGTAGGCCGCTGAACGGTCGACCTTCGAAGGATCTTTTCCAGAGAAAGCACCGCCACCGTGAGCCCCGTGACCGCCGTAAGTGTCGACGATGATCTTACGACCAGTCACACCCGCATCGCCCATTGGACCACCGATGACGAAACGACCGGTTGGGTTCACCAGAATTTTAGTCTGATTGTCCATCCACTGCGATGGAACGACTTTGCGAAGCACGCTTTCCATCACATAGTCTTTCAACTGAGCTTGGGTTGCCGCCTCTGTGTGCTGAGTCGACACGACGATGGTGTCGATGCGTTTTGCTTTTCCGTTTT
>CBIHPB010000060.1:0-14114 GCA_966211485.1 uncultured Bdellovibrio sp. | reverse complement strand
GGCGGCGGATAACCGCCTGGTAAATAACTGAATTTGCTTATAAAAAAAGCTCTTGATAGGCGCAGGGCGCTATGCTAAACCCTGCCCTTCGATCAGCTCTAGATAGGAAAACGTATGAAAAAAGATCTTCATCCAAAAATTTATGATGTCGTATTCAAAGACATCTCTTGTGATTTCGCATTCTTGGGTCAATCCACTCAATCTTCAAAAGAGATGATTAAGTGGGAAGACGGCAAAGAATATCCACTGTTGAAAGTGGAGATTTCAAGCGCTTCACACCCATTTTTCACAGGTAAACAACGTGTGATGGATACAGAAGGTCGTATCGACCGTTTCAAAAAGAAATACGGCAAGAAGTAGCTGGCAAGTCGAGCCGAGGGCTCGCAAAAAACAAAGCCTTTGGCTTTGTGCAAGCGTTGCCTGAAGGCTTTAATAAATGCGGACTCGAAAGAGGACCGCATTTTTTATTTGTGGCATCCGCTTGGCCAAGAGTCGGCTGAATGTGACTGTCAGAACCAGAACCTCGAAGAAACTCTCCTCTGAAGGAATCCTGAAATGTTCTCAAAGCTCAACGAAGTCGAATCCCGCTATGAAGAGGTCAACCTTCAGCTGCAACGTCCAGACGTTGCCAGCAATCAAAAGCAGTATCGCGCCTACATGAAAGAGCTGTCGGATCTTGAAAAGATCGTCGTGGTCTATCGCGAATACAAAAAGAAGACTGGCGCCATTCAAGCCAACAAAGACATGCTGGGCACCGAGACCGACGAAGAACTTCGCGAAATGGCGAAAGAGGAAAATCGAGAGCTTGAGCGTGAAGTGACCGAATTGGAAGAGCGTTTGAAGATCTTGCTGATTCCAAAAGATCCGAACGACGACAAGAACATCATTTTGGAAATCCGCGCAGGTGCTGGTGGAGACGAAGCCAGTCTTTTCGCAGACGAGTTATTCCGTGGATATGTTCACTATGCTTCAACCCAAGGCTGGAAAGTCGAAATGATGTCCTTCTCAGAAGGTAATGTCGGCGGGGCGAAAGAGGTTGTCGCCAGCATCTCTGGCGAAAGCGTTTACAGCAAATTGAAATATGAAAGCGGTGTTCATCGCGTACAGCGCGTTCCAAAAACGGAAGCGGCTGGCCGAATTCACACGTCGACCGTAACAGTTGCCGTGATACCAGAGGTCGAAGAGGTCACAGTTAAAATCAACCAGGCCGACCTTCACTTCGAGACTATGCGTTCGCAAGGTTCGGGCGGTCAGTCCGTCAATAAAACAGAATCAGCTGTTCGCGTTTTGCATATTCCAACTGGCATCGACGTGAAATGCCAAGAGGGTAAGTCTCAGTCTTCCAACCGGGAACGGGCATTACAGATTCTGGCAGCAAAGCTTCAACAGATTGAAGACGACAAAGCTCGTCAGGCGGCATCTGATGTTCGTTTGGACCAAATCGGAACGGGCGACCGCTCCGAGCGCATCCGCACTTACAACTTCCCGCAGACTCGAATCACCGATCACCGAATCGGTCTGACGATTCACCAATTGTCGACTGTAATGGGTGGATCTTTTGAGTTGCTCATTGACCCGCTTGTGGCACACTTTCAGGCGGAGGCCTTGAAAAATCAAAGCAAGCAAGCATGAACGTAAAAGAAGTCCTAGATCGCACGGTACAGTTTTTTAAAGACAAGAAAATCGAGACCCCGCGATTGGACACAGAAATTCTTTTGACCGAAGCTTTGGGTTACAAAAACCGTGTCGACCTCTATCTCAAATTCGATCAACCGATGAAAGAAGACGAGCTAAATCGCAGCCGCGATTTTGTTCGCAGACGTGCTCAAGGCGAGCCCGTCGCCTACATCATTGGAAAAAAAGATTTCTACGGTTTCACTTTCAAAGTAAACGATGCCGTTCTAATCCCGCGACCGGAAACTGAATTGTTGGTTGAAGCTGCGATGGAATGGCTCAAGCAAAATCAAATCGAAAATCCAAAAGTCCTTGATATGGGCTGTGGTTCTGGCTGCATCGGCATCTCTTTTCTCAAAAAAGTTCCAGGTGCCCAGCTGATCGCAGTCGACAAATCTCCAGAAGCCTTGGAGGTCGCCAAGCAAAACGCCAAATCCCTAGAAGTCGACGACCGAGCTGAATTTATTCTTTCCGACAGTATGGATTTGAAATTCGATAACGAAACTTTCGATGTCATTTTGGCAAATCCTCCGTATATCGCGGAAAACGATCCCGATGTTCAGCTTGAGGTGAAGGCTTTCGAGCCTGCGATGGCTTTGTTTGCTGACGACAACGGATATCAGGCGCTGACCGGTTGGGCTAAAAAATCTGTGCCATGGTTGAAGGCGAAATCCTTTATGGGATTTGAAATGGGAATGACCCAAGGCGCCCGCATGAAAGAAACCTTCGAATCCTTCAAGACATTCAACAAAGTTCAGATCGTCAAAGACCTCGCAAGTCTGGATCGTCACATCATCGGAGAAAAAAATGGATAAAATAGCTGTCGTTGGCGGACATGTCCTCAATGGTGTGGTAGACACAAGCGGTGCCAAGAACGCAGCTCTTCCAATTTTATTTTCAACTTTGCTGGCGGAAGGCGAGCACGTATTTAGAAATGTTCCAAGACTGAAGGACATTGATTCTACAGCCGAACTTCTGAATTCTTTGGGTTGCCAAACACAGTGGGACGGCGATTTGTTCAAAGTCCATGTGAATCGTGCCGGCTCGATGGAAGCACACTATGATCTCGTTCGAAAAATGCGCGCTAGCATTCTGTGCTTAGGCCCATTGCTGACCAAATATGGCGAGGCAGTCGTTTCCATGCCAGGTGGTTGCGCCATCGGAACTCGTCCAATCGATCTTCATCTCGAGGCGATGAAGGCACTAGGTGCCGAAATTACTTTGGAAGAAGGCTACGTTAAAGCGCACGCAAAAAAACTGAAGGGTGCAAGCTTCGTCTTTGAAACCTGCACCGTTGGCGGAACCGAAAACGTCATGATGGCGGCTGTTCTTGCCGAAGGCCGCACAGTTCTTGAAAATGCAGCAAAAGAACCAGAGATCATCGATCTTGCTAATTACCTGATCGCCATGGGTGCAAAAATCCAAGGTCACGGAACTGGCGTCATCACAATCGACGGAGTTTCAAAACTGAAACCCGCCGAATACACAATCATGTCCGATCGAATCGAAGCCGGAACGTTGTTGATCGCTGGTGCGATCACAGGCGGCGAAGTAACTGTTCGCAAAATCAATCCGGATCACATCGACTCTTTGATCATCAAAATGCGAGATGGCGGATTTAAAATCAGCACGGAAAAAAACAGCGTCACAGTTCATTCTACAAAATCATGGCAAGCCGTCGATATCACAACGAATCCATATCCATTGTTCCCAACTGATCTTCAGGCGCAGTACATGGCCTTGATGACAGCGGCTCAGGGAACCAGCGTGATCACGGAAACGGTTTTCGAAAACCGCTTCATGCACGTCCAAGAATTGATTCGCTTGGGTGCTGACATCACACCAAAAACCCGAGTCGCAATCGTTCGTGGCAAACCAGGCGGTCTAAAGGGCGCGCCTGTCATGGCAACCGATCTTCGCGCTAGCGCAAGCCTTGTCTTGGCAGGACTGATCGCTGAAGGTGAAACTACCGTGGGCCGTATCTATCACTTGGATCGCGGTTACGAAAAGCTCGAGCAGAAATTAGCATCGCTCGGCGCTCAGGTTCGAAGAATCGAATAGTTAAAAATGCAAGTGAGGTGGCTGAAATGGCTCTGAATCAGGACATGATTCAGCAGCTGATTCATATTGTTCTAAAGCCGCAATCATATCACTTAACTCTTCCACAAGATTGATGTCAGGATATGCGACCATTCCGGAATTTGAAGCATCAGGATGTTCGGGTTCATACTTCATTACAACATTCCCAATCGTTTCCACGTTGCAGCCGATCTCAGTTTCTTCGCAAACCAGAATCTGTCGCTCATAGGGACCGCCTGATGGCGTACGCGTTGTATTTATGTTGGCAACATTCGACGAAATGACATTCATTTCCATTTTTGCCCGCCATTTAAGGTCACAGGCCGTGATGGCTGAGGCCGTTGCATATTGAAAAACGAATAGCAGAAATGCGATCCAAATCTTCATTCGATCCTCCCATTTCAGAAAGATTGAGAATGAAGGGAAAGCTGTCTATCTGACGATGGACTAGAAGTTCTTGGCAGATTTTGGGCAAAAAAAAGCCTCGTTCTGGAGGGGGGGTGAACGAGGCTTTGATAAACTTTAAGAAGAAAAGTCTCAGCCCATGGAGGGGATCCGGGCTGAGACCCAAACCGGCGAATCGCTTTAGTTGGCGACTCCGCTAATTAATAAAACGACCAGCACAGGAGCAGCCTCTGTTTGTTCGCCTCTTCCGGGGAGGGGGTCCACTGAAGAAGCACCAAGAACAGGGCCGTTCAAGTGCATGATTTTAACTGCATCAACCGCAACTTTCTGGCCGTTGAAATCGAACAAGTCGATATTGGCCTCGAGTTTGTAATACTCAGTCGGGGAAACAACGAGGTAGAACTCTTGGTCTGCCGTCATTGCAACTTCGCCGATGAAAGTTTGGGTTTGGAGGGTTTGTTGCTCGCCGAATACCGGGTTGACCGACATCTGAGCCTTCGCTGTTGCAGAGATTCCAAGAACGACAAGAATATAAAGTGCAATCAGTGCATTTCGGATCATATTCTTTTCACCCAGGAATTTCAGCATAATCAGTTACCTTCCGCAGAACCTGTTGAGCAACAGGCATGCCAGCGTAGAAAAGTCGTCAGCTCCAAACTAAGGTCGTAAATGCGCGGCGTTAAGGTTCCAAGCTGGGTTGAGTGGTTCAATGGTGGAACCACCAAACTGGACCTTTGGTACCACCCACGTTCTTAGACTCATCGTTTAAGAAAAAGCCAAGTACAATCAAATATCTATGCCGGACTCTCGAAAATCACATACCTCTATTCAATGGCTCATCAAAACCGAGTCCGACCGGCAACTGGGACCTTACTCAACCGAAGCGGTTCTGAAATTGATTTCGGAAGGTGCCCTCAGCGGTGGCGAGCAAATCAAACGTTATCCGGATGGGAAATGGACAGCGATTTCAAGGCAGCCAGATTTTTACGACAAGCTGTTGGATGCCTTGGAAGAAATTCCAAAATTCGATCCCGATAATTTTGAAAAATATGATGCCGACACCGTGATCACGCCGATGCCACTGCGGCAACAAGTGGAAGATCTGGAAAAAACGGTCGTCATTCAAAAAAGCAAGGTCACAATTGCCGAGCCGAAATCCGAATTGCCGATCATTGATGACGGTGACAAGCCATCGGTGAATCCGAACGCTATCAATGTTAGTCAGCCACAGACGATCGAGTTGCAACCTGTTTCGCAGATGGCTCGAAAGCAAAAAGCAAAATCGGTTCAGATCCCTTTGTTTTTGATGGCAGTTGCCGTCGTGTTCATGGTGATCGTGTACATGATGCCGGATACAGTCGTCACCGGAAAACCGCATTTGCTTGTACCGCGCGCGAATCTGGCGGCGACTCTTTCGCAGGCTGAAGTTGGGGCTGCATACACGAAAGCCGTTTTGGAATTTCAGAAAGACACTTACGAAGGCTATCTCGAGTCAGAAAATAAATTGGTTGCGGCGATTGAGTCCGATCCACGAGCTGTCCAGGCGCGCGGGCTTTTGTGCCTGGTGTACAAAGAACTTTGGCCATTTGTAAAACAGGATGCGACTGATTTGGATGCGGTCTTCAATATGGCAAAGGCCACTCGAAGTATCGATCCGACCGGCGTCAACGGGGTCTACTGCGAAATCGTCAAGCTGATGACCTTGGGAAAATACAAAGAAGCTCGCGGCGTGCTTGAGTATGCTTTGAACCAGCCGTCGATGGCCGCCGAAACGGTGCTTTATCAGTTGAAAGCAGAATTGTTGTTTGAAGAGCGCGATACGAAAACGGCGCTTCTTTATATCGACAAGGTTAAGCAGCTGGGGCCCGAGTGGATCAAGCCAATGTATGATTCGGCCCGATATTTAATTCGTGCCGAGCAGCCAACCGAGGCTGTGAAAGTCTTTAACGCCATCCTCGCAAAAAATCCAACGCATCGGAAAACTCAGATCGAGTTGGGAATTCTTTTGTTCAAGAGCTTTCATCAATCCGATGAGGCTTTGGCGCATCTTTCAGCTGCAATCGCAGGCAATGCCCGGGTTGTCAGTCAAGAGTTGGCTCAAGCGCAGTTTTTCTTAAGCTTAATCTATGCTGAAAAGAAAAATTTCGAGCAAGCCAAGCACCACGCGCAGGAAGCCTACAAACTGAATCCGGGTGATTCGCAAATGAAAGAGTTAGTTATCAAACTGGGCGGATCGACGGATGTGCCGGCTGGAATGGTGACCAATAACGAGCTTGTTTTCTTGGGAGATCAGCATCAGCGAACGGGAAATTGTTTAGCGGCCCAGGCGGAATTCAAAACGGCCTTCGAATTGGATCCGACCAATGCGGTGGCGGCGATGAAAGCGGGACGATGTCTGTGGCAGCTGAATCAAAGCACCGAATCGGTTCAGTGGTTGCGCCGGGCGATCAAAGCCGATCCGAAATTATCAGGTGCTTATGTGTTGCTGGCGGATTATTTGTCGGCTCGGTATGATTATGTCGGAGCGATGCAGGCTTTGAATCGCGCTTCGCAGTTTTTTCCGAACAACTATGAAGTTTTGCGCGGGTATGGTCTGGTGGAATTCCGTCGCAACAATATGAAAGATGCGGTTGGGTATCTTCAGCGTGCGAACAAAATTTATGAGAATGATATCGAGACATTGATTCTGCTGGCGAAAGCTCAGGTGGCGTTGGGTGATTATAGCTCGGCTCAGAAATATTCGGTTCGGGCGATTGAGTTGGATTCGACAAATACGGAAGCGCAGATTGTTTATGCGCGGGTCCTGACCCAGTTCCAAGGACTGGAAACTGGAATTTTATATTTAAAAGATTTGATCAGCAAATTTTCTTACACAATGGATTTCCGTCTGGCGTTGGCGGATCTATTGCGCGAACAAGAACGGGCCAGTCAGGCTCAGAAAATTTATGAGCAGCTGGTGGATGCGGATCCTCGCAGTAAGAAAGCGCGAATTGGCTTGGGGCAAAGTTATCAGGCTCAGGCGATGTTCGATAAGGCTTTGAAGCAATATCTTTCGGCCAGTGTGACGGACCCTTCGGATGTCGAGGGATTGTTCCGCGCTGGATTGCTGTATATGGATATACACAAGTACTCGGATGCGATTGCTCAGTTTAAGCGGGCACTGGTTGTGAATCCTCTTTATCCGCGACTGCATTATTATATGGGTCAGGCCTTCTATATGAATGCAGATTACGAGCATGCTTTGGCGGCGGCGATGGAAGAGCGAAAGATCAATCCGAATTTGGCGGATTCTTATATTTTGGCGGCTGACATTTATGCAGCGTCGAAACAGTTTCAGAAGTGTGCGACCGAGTATCAACAGGCGATCAAACTTCGGCCACAAGGGGCCAGCCTGTATGTTAAAGTCGCCAGATGTTATCGCCAAAGCGGCAGTCCGGATGTTGCCAAGAGCATGCTGGGCATTGCGTCCAGCCAAGAATCCGGGAACGCGGATATCTACAAAGAAATGGGTGCGGTTTACGAAATGGAAGGTGACATGCGGGCGGCCGTTCAGTCTTATAATAAGTATCTGACATTGTCGCCGAATGCTCCGGACAAGAATGAAATTGAGGCCCGGATCTTAAATATCAGCAGAGGCCAATAAACCAGAGCGGTAACACAGGCGAATTCAGCGGGGGAACAAATGGGAATTACAGATAAAGTCAGTCAAATTGCGGGTCAAGTCCAAGACGGAGTGAAGAATAGCTCGGTGTCCTTTGCGAGCCTTTGCCTGAAGCTTTTGACGGCCTTTATGGTGGCGCTGACATTGTCCCTTGTTGGTCAGGAAATGATGAGCTCGGGGATCTTCACCTTTGTTTTCACCATGGTTGTCATCATGGCGCTGGTCATGAAAATGATCGGAAAATGGAATGTTGGAGCCGTGCTCTTATTTGACTTGTTTTGCATCCTTGTGGCACTTCTCCTGAGACTGTATTTGCAGGTCGCTCCGTAATTATCTTCGATAGACGACAGAAAGTTCAAACCTATGATCGATATTAAATTGCTCGAAAAGAAATCTGAAGGCGGACCTTCTTACTATGACGAGTACAAGCAGTGCTTGATCAACCGCAATGGGTCGGTTGAGACACTTGAGCAAGTGATGAGTTTGAACAAGAAGCGCAAAGAACTGATCACTCAAGCAGAAACTGCGAAGGCAAATCAGAACAAAGTTTCGGGCGATATCGCCAAGATGAAGCGCGAAGGAAAAGACGCAGGCTCTTTGATCGAAGAGATGGGGAAGCTGGCAAGTTCTGTGAAAGAAATGGAACAGAAAGCAGCGGAAGCGGAAGAGCAAGTCAAAGGCTTGCTTTTGACTTTGCCGAATAAGACTCATTCGACAGTGCCAGTCGGTTCTTCTGCGGATGATAACAAGCAAGTGAAACAAGTTGGCGAGCCTCGTAAGTTTTCTTTCAAAGCAAAAGAGCATTGGGAAATCGGCGAGAAGCTGGGGGTTTTGGATTTCGAGCGCGCTGGCAAAGTGACGGGGACCCGATTTACTTTCTTGAAGGCTGGAGCGGCTCAGCTTGAGCGTGCGTTGATTCAATTTTTTATGGATCTGCACTCTCAAAAGCATGGCTACACGGAAATGATTCCGCCTTACATGACGAACAGTGCTTCGTTTGTCGGGACAGGACAGTTTCCAAAGTTTGTCGATGATGTGTTTCATCTGACCGGCACGGATTATCACCTGATTCCGACGGCAGAAGTTCCGGTGACCAATTATTTCGCGGAAGAAATTTTGAAAGAAGAAGAGTTACCGGTGAAGTTCTGTGCGTTCTCTCCTTGCTTCCGCAGTGAGGCTGGTTCTTCGGGCCGAGATACCAAGGGTTTGATTCGTCAGCATCAGTTCCACAAAGTTGAGCTGATGATTTTTGCTCATCCAAGTCAGTCTTATGAATTGCATGAACAGCTGACTTCGCATGCCGAGCAGGTGCTTTTGGATCTGGAATTGCCATTTAAGCGAATGATGCTTTCAACTGGTGATATCGGTTTCGGGGCGGCGAAATGCTATGACCTTGAGGTTTGGTTGCCAGGTGCGAATCAGTACCGTGAGATCAGCTCTTGCTCGAATTTCGAGGATTTCCAAGCACGTCGGGCGAATATTCGTTTCCGCCCCCAAGGTGGGAAGCCTCAGTTTGTGCACACTTTGAATGGCTCGGGCCTGGCTGTTGGACGGACTTTGATTGCGATTCTTGAGAATTACCAACAGGAAGACGGCTCTGTGCTGATTCCGAAGGCACTTCAGAAATATATGAATGGAAAGACTCACCTATAAGAGAGAGTTTGGATTCCGATTGATCCGAAATCCCTGGATTTGATGAGAGATAGAGGCCAAGCCAAGTGTGCTTGGCCTTTTCTTTTGCGGCGCGATAGACGGGAAAGTCGTTGAAACCACTGGCCAAAACCAATAGAACGGTCGACGGAGAGATGGTTGAGTGGTTGAAAACACCAGTCTTGAAAACTGGCGACCCTTCGCGGGGTCCGTGGGTTCGAATCCCACTCTCTCCGCCACTTAATTCCTGAATTCAAAAAGCTAAATAAAAATATAAGATATCGAGATTTATGGTCTTTGGGACTGTCTCATTCGAGAGCACCCCAATCCAAGTCAATTTGCCGTTAGGGACGCGAATTTCCGGTTCTCTTCAAAGCCAGAGACGACGGTCCAGGAAAAAAGCGAAGTTTAAATATCGTACGTTTCATATTTAGAATGAAACAGTTCGCTGAGATTAATTCTAAGTTCAGGTAAACCCGATGCCTTGAGCTTTTTTGAAATGCAGCCGTAAGGATACCAGATGCAGCCTTCAGCCACTTTCAAAAAAGTGATTCTTTATTTGGGACAACCGCAAGTCGCCATTGATGACGTCCGTCAGGGTCTCGCTGCGACCTTGGGAGACAAGTCCACTTTGGTTTTCGTGATCGCGAAGGATGGACCTGATGCCGAGCTGAGAGCATTGAACCAAAAGTTTGATGCCATCATCATTGATCACAAGGCACCCCGACTGAACGAGGGGACCTTTGTTCAGGCACTGAAGACTTTTAAGAATACAAAATGTGCCAGTGTCCTCGTGCTGATTCCGCAGGAAAATTGGGAGCTGCAAGGACCGCTGAAGTCTGCGGATCAAATGTTGGTCAGTCCATGCTCGGCCGATATGCTGGTACGAGCATTGGCAAAGGTTTTTGCAACGCCAGAAATTCAGGAAACGAAAGAGAAGAAAAGCTGTGGTTTTGCGGTTGATGCCCGTGTTTTGAATGCGATCGTCAAGGCCTCTTGCTTTGTCTGCCAGCAATTTGGAATTGAAACCAAGCAATTTCAAAAACCGCAGGTTCAAAAATCAGAGTTGGGCCTGTCAGGCGATGTGGCGGCTTCGATTGAAATTCAAAGTCGTGTTTTCAAGGGTATGCTGGTTCTTTCGTTTCAAGAAAAAGTCTACTTGAAGATGCTCACCAATATGTTTGGAGAAGAGCAGACCGTGATCAATGCTGATAACTTGGATGCGATCGGCGAGCTTAGCAATATGATTCTTGGAAACGCAAAATCCGACTTCACTCAGTATGATGTTGCCATGAGCATTCCGAAAATCCTTAAAAAGGGAATTCATCCCGAAGTTCCAGCTGGCTCTGCTTCGATTTTGATGACGGGTGAAACACCACACGGACAGTTTTACGTCGAAGTCATTGCGTTTCCGGTAGTAGCTCAGCCAGCCGCCTAGTCATCGTCCGGATCAACGGTATAGACGATTATCGCATCCTCGCCAACTACTGACAGACAGGGTATTTGCTGAGGTCGTAGGTTTTTCTTTTGAGAAGGCATTGCGCCTCTTCCGAAGTCTTTGAATCCGTGCATTTGGTGATCTTGCCTGCCGGATCCACCTCGACATACATGGTCCAATCTTTCTTTTTGGTGTGGGCACCGAAGGTCGCACCCTTTTTGGACGCTAGAAAATTGAAGTTCAGCAAATAGCGGCTCGTCGTGCCCACGGGGGGGATGTCGTTGCGAATGATTTGGTTGAACTCGGCGTGCTCGACAAGAATACCATTTTTTTCAACTCCGACTTCGGCGAGGGTTGAGCCTCGAAATTTCAAACTTTGAAGTTTCAAAGCCTCGGTATTTGACAGCGTATATGGAAGGCCGGGGACAGAGTTTGGCAGATGAATTGTCATGTCCTTCAAAAAGGGAACGCAGGTGTCGGGATGAGTGAGATAGAGATTCATCTCGGCTGCCATCGCTTCGAATTCCAGATTTCGATTCGCCGTATTGACGGCAATTTGTTGAGTGCGCATGGCCGAAACTGCTGCGTAGCTGATGATCGAAATGATCGCCACGGAAAAAAGAACTTCGATAATTGAAAAACCACGCTGATTCAAACGGACCTCGGTGTTTGCTCTCTAAATAGAATAGGCTAGATTCGATTGCCGGTTGAGTCCTGATTCGGGTGACCTTTGAAATTGTGTCTCAATCTGAAATATCGATTGGAAATTCGGCTTCGTCCGAATCGAAGTTGGACTTTAGGCCCGCAGGGAAAACTCCGTTAAGTTTAAGAGAGGTTTTGAATGAAAAAGATTCTGCTTATCATCGCATTTTGGTCTCCGGTTTTGGCTCTTGCAGATGCAGAAACCAGGAAGGCTGTTCAAGATGTTCAAGAGCAAATGAAAAACCCTCAGTTTCATCAAAATGCGGCCAAAGAATCCAAAGAGGCGGCAGCTGTTGAAAAGCACGTGAAAGAAATTTCCGGAAACCCACAGAACGAGCAAGAGATGTACAACTTGGCGGCTCAAGTTTTGGGAAACATGAAAGACATGAAGCCTGAAGAGATGCAAAAAATGCTGGAGCAGGCTCAGAAAGATCCGGAAGCCTTCATGAAGTCGTGGACTCCAGAGCAACAAAAAAAACTGAAGGAACTTTCCGAGCGAATTCCAGCCGGGCAGAAGCGGAATCCGTAATGGCTTTTCTGCGCAAGACCTGGGACATTTTATGGTTCTGTATCCGCTACCTGGCGGCTTGCGTGCTTGGCACTTTGGGAATCATGTCTTTGGCGAGCGGAAAATTTCCACCTCCGGTCAAAGAGATCTATCAAAACATTTCGAATATCCAGCAAGCGGTGAATCTGTCAGAAACGACTGCCAAAATCGCAAAGGCGCGTGGCGAGCAGCGCCAGATTATGGATTTTTTGGATAATGTGGATGATGAAGGCGCGAAACGCCCATCGGTAAAGCCAGCGGCTGCTGTTGCTGGAGCGGAAAGCCGCACTGTTGTTGACGAGAATGGTCAGCAAGTGGCCAGTGACAAAGAGCGCATCAAAGCGTTGGAATACGAAGTCGCCTATCTGAAGGCGAAACTTGCTCGGGCCGAGTGGGAAATACGCCAAGCACAGAGCCGACAGGCGACCGCGACTCAGCAAACCCAATAATCACCCTTCGGTGGATCTAATCATTGATTCTGGCAAGCCAACTGAATAGTCTGTCTCTCCTATGGATTTGAAACAAAAATGGATGAGTCGGGCAATTGAACTTTCAAAAATGAACATCGAAAAAGGTGGCGGTCCTTTTGGTGCTGTGATTGTGAAGGATGGAAAGATCGTGGGCGAAGGCGCCAACCGAGTGACGGCATCCAATGACCCAACGGCTCATGCTGAAGTCGAAGCCATCCGTCATGCCTGTCAGAACCTGGGAACTTTTGAACTGAAGGACTGTGAGATCTACACCAGCTGCGAGCCTTGTCCCATGTGCCTTTCGGCGATTTATTGGGCGCATATCGGCGCAATTTACTATGGCAACACCAAACGTGACGCGGCTCAAATTAACTTTGATGATGATTTTATCTATCAAGAGATTGCCAAGGGTGTCCCCCAGCGCAAAATTCCAATGCAGCAAATGTCCCATGCTGAAGCTTTGAAAGCGTTTGAAATTTGGGACAAAAAGACGGACAAAATAGCATACTAGGAGACTTTATGAAGCACCTCGCTTTGGCATTTCTGTCGGTTCTTGGATTCAGCACGGCCTTTGCTGGGTCGGGACCTTTTCTTCTTGGCGCCATGATTGGTGATCCCACGGGGATTTCCGCAAAATATGATTTGCAAAAAGATACGGCTCTTGATGGTTCTTTGTCATATTCTCTGGGCGGCCGATCAGGGGCGCAGATTCATGGCGATTACCTCAAGATTCAGCACGGTGCAGTTGATGCCGGCGATAAAGAGCTGGATCTTTATTACGGAATCGGAGCTCGCCTGGTCACCTTGAGTTCAGGTGACGACAAAGGAAAAGTCAGTTTCGGTCCACGTGTTCCAGTGGGTCTTAAGCACGAAATCAAAGATCCTTCTGTCGAATTCTTTGGCGAGCTGGCCTTCATTCTGGATCTGACACCGTCAACTGCTGCTGACCTGGATGTCGCAGTCGGAGCCAGATACCGGTTCTAATCATGCAAGGCTTGACGGTTGGAATTGTATTTTCTTACGAATCAACCGAGCAGTTAAAGCGCTGTCTGAATTCCATTGAGTGCGAACGCCATACGCTTCTTCCTTTGGTTTCTCATCTGGAAGTGGTGGTGGTGCGAACACCGAGTTCCATGGAGAAAGATCTCGGATTTTTTTCCGGACAAGTGATCGAATCTAAATCTGAAAACTTGGCCTTCAATCGCAATCAGGCCTTGAACGCCGGTGAAACAGAAGGATTTTATTTTATCGATCCAGACTGCTGGCTGGCGGACGGGGCGCTGACGAAGCTTTGTCAGACGTTGATTGAAAATAAAAAGAACTCTTCGATCTACGCCTGTGCCGGGCCGAATGTCATTTGCTCGGAAAATAAAAATTTCGAAAGATTTATGCGCTGGCTGGGGAAATCCCAGCATATCAATGGTGGACTTTCTCAGTTGGTTACGCAGGGGGAAGATCGCTTTGATTGGCATTCTCCGACCTGCAATA
>CBIHPB010000059.1:0-14251 GCA_966211485.1 uncultured Bdellovibrio sp. | reverse complement strand
AAGAGCTTGGCAAAGGCACGGGCTTGGGTCTTAGTATCGCTCACGGAATTATCAAATCCCATGGCGGCGTGATTGAGCTGGATGAAAAACACGCTCACACGAAAATCTATTTCACGCTTCCCAAAGAGCAATTTCGCGAATCGCAAATCCGCTAGAAATACGTCAGGATTCCGTCAGTTAGACCCTCTTGAAAAAATGACATGCTCATCTAAAACTTCGTCGAAGTGACATCCGTCGTCCCGATGCCCACAGGCTGACCACGCAAAGTTCCCCGAGATTCTTTGAGTTGCTTCTGGCGGCGGCACAGAATTCGAATACTGCTCCGTTCGGATTATTCTAACCAAACAAAATGGAGTGACGTATGACCCCGAAGTCTTTGAATAAAGCTTTGTTGGTGGCGGTTCTGACTGCAACCCACGCTTTTTCGGCTCAAGCATCGGATGTGAGCGAGAAATGTAAGGATTCAAAATTCCCGACAATCTGTGAAAAGGCCCTGAAATTTGTCGAAGACAACTTGAAGAAGGACAAAGAGAAAGAGCAGCAAAAGAAAGATCAAGAGCAAGCTCAAAAGCAGGCTGAAGAAGCCGCAAAGCAAGCTCAGAAAGAAGCCGCTGCAAAAGCAAAAGCTGAGGCCGAAGCAAAGGCCAAGGCTGAAGCTGAAGCGGAAGAGAAAGAGGCAGCTGCCCAGTCTCCAATCCATCCGACAACACTTGGTTACGAGACTGTTGTCGATATCGGCGCCCACAAAGGTGAGACTTTCTTCGTTTTGATGGAACAAGAAATCAAGCCGAAATTGGATCACTATGCTCAATCTGGATTCCAGGTTGTTGACGGCGACACAGCTTTAGAGCGTCTGAAAAAAGTCGACAAAAAAGTTTATAACAAGGCGATCCGCGCGGCTGGCAGCGAAGCCAACGTCAAGCGTTTGGCTGACGAATTGAACAAAGATCCATCTGTGACCTTCTATGATCTGCCACAGGCGATCATGGCGACTCACATCGGTGGCGGTGCATTTGATATGTCGACCATCATGGCTCTTTTAAGCGGTGGCGGTGTTGCAGTTCGTATCGAAGACGGCAGCTACGCTTACAACGTCAACTATGGAACCGGCGAGACACCTAAAGACGAAATGACTGGCCGTAGCTTCGGTGAAGCTCCAGGTCGTCGTGCTTTGGATGCGTCGGATGCTCACTATCTGACAATCCTGGAAAAATACGTTCGTGGTGCGGGCGAAGGCTCACGTCACTTCTTCCACGCTATTTTGAAGATGCTGATGAACAGCGATCCGGCTGACTACGCTCAGATTTCTGACGAAGGTAAAGCGGTTGCCGCAGACTTTATCGCGGTTTACATCGCGGAACAAGATCGTCACTTGATGGCGGATCTGCAATCTCACCACTGGGATGTTGCGCTGTTGGAAGTGACTTTGCTTTCAGCTTTGCATGGTGGTCAGTCGCAAGTTCAGGTCATGTACAATGACCAACTGACTCCGCGAACAAAGAAACAACAAAACGGTTGCTCGACAACTGAAGCTCCCGAGCAGCAAGCGACAATGGTTGACTACTGGCAGTTCAGCAAATCAACAGACGAAGCCAACTGCAACCGCAGCGGTATCAACATTACGAAGCAAGACTTCCGCAAACTGGGCCGTTTGATCACTCAGTTTGAAAAGCAGAAGCACCCACAATTGGTTTCACGTATCGAAAACAATATGGGTTCTGTTCAAAAGAGCGGAAACGTATTTGCGGATCTGACACGATACCTGATCAGCTACCAGGCTCCTCGCCAAATGAGCGCGAAGCAAATGGAATTGGCTGAAGACTTTTCTGAATTCTTGATGCAAGTTCGCGCCGATGCAGACGAGATTTCGGCTAGTATTGTTGCGAATCAGTAATCGAATACGAAAATTGAAAAGCTAAATTTCAATTGAATGAAAGGCTCGCGAAAGCGGGCCTTTTGTTTTTTACCGAAAGATCAAAGGAATCGTCATCAAAGTCTGAGACCGCGCCGTCTTAAACTCGAGATCTCGATAAACCTTCAAAATATTCTGGTTCAAGGCTTTGGGAACCTCTCCATCCAAAGTCAGCAAGGTATTGGTCGCAAACTTCGCGGATTTGACTTTGCCATTTGTTCCAACTTGCAACTGCAAGCTCACAGTTCCCTGGGTGAGCTCGCTTTGTGCCAGCACTTCTTGAAGCTGATCAAAACCCTGATTCAAAATTTTCTCAGTGGACTTCGCAGGCAATGGCCCTTCGATATAAGTCTTGGGCTCCATAAACCAGCCGTGAATCACAAGTCGTGCTTCCATTGGATCTCTGGTGCCGCGAACTTCGGTCACGCCGTGTGGGTAGCGCGGATCAAACACGACCAGGCGGTTCATCAATGCGGGGATGCGGTCGACAAAGCTTGGAAGCTCGCGATCTTCGGATCCGCCAAAGTGGCGCCAGTAAGACAGCACTTCTGGTTTCAACATCAGCGTTTCGCCGCCGGTAAAGTTTCGGCCTTTCCACGGAGTCAGTGAATACACATAAGCCCACGGTCCGTGTGGAACATCGGAATGCAGATCCTGCTTGCAGCCGTCGATATAGTAGCTCAGCCACGGCGGGGAAATATCCCAGCAGCCTAAAGTGCGGCGGCCCCAAGCGACCAGTTGTTTGTGCAGGCTCATGTACATCTTTTGCGGGAAGTAGTGATAAGCCGGCGTTCGCATCAGCGTGTACTGATCGGGCACATGCCAATAATCCCAAACAAATCGTTCCGAGCGCGTGTCTTTTGGATTTTGAAATTGGGATTCGAAATAGCCGCGAAGCTTCGCGGCTTCGGGTGAAAAATGGTCTTCAATCAGAATGTGAGATTTCATAGGCTCCAGGGGAGAGGTCGTTCATCACTGTGGTTGCAAGTAACAGGTTCTGGTTTTGGCTCAGGGGTCAGCTCTTCATATTGGGTCCGAGCCTCTTGCCAGCGTCGAAGCAGATCTTGGCAGTGTTCAGTGGTTGGATCGCACTGAATTGAAGAGACGCAGCGATCGGTTCCGTCGAAAACATAGCCTTGCGTGCAGTCGGTTTCCTTTTCGGCTCGCTCGAGGCAAAGACCTGCGGGTTCAACACATTTATAGGCATCGCAGTTTTTGGTTTCGCCTAAAGCGTTCACGGACCAGCGTTCATTCCCGCAGTAATTGGGGCGAATCGCACAGCTGCCGTTGTCACACCAGCCGCCAAGTCCACAGTCGGCGTGAATGACGCAGCTTTTCGGACAGGTTTCCTGAGCGAATGAAAAGCCGGGCAGAAAGACTGTCGTTGTGAAAGTCAGAAAAAGGAAAGCGAACAGAATGCCGGTGACTCGATTGCGCATGATTCATTCCCCTTGTTATAAAAACCATTTTGCACGTAAAAATTCCGAGGATTCAATACTGAACTTCGAGTCAAAATGCATTTTGAACGCAACGCTAACAAAAACTTTCTTGATCGGTGGCCCCAGATCCGGTCAAATTTTCATTTACGTTGCCAATTTTGGGAGGTTTCATGGCTCAAAGTACGCGAAACGATTTTCTGTTGTCGACGGCGGATCTGGCGCAGTTGTTGGACACCGAACCTCAGGCCCTACTGAAGGAGCTCGAAGCTCAGGTTGGCCCGCTTCGCCACAAGGCTCATCTCGATCCCAAAACTGTGCGAAAGTATCTGAGCTCTCAAGGCTTTCAATACCCGCAAAAGGTGATTTCATTTCAAATGCTGAAGGGCGGGGTCGCGAAAACAACTTCGGCTCTGAACTTTGGACTGCGTGCCGCCATGTATGGAGCTCGTGTTCTATTTGTCGATTTGGATCAGCAGGCCAATCTGACTTTCGCATTGGGAAAAGAGTCCGAAGACCATCCAGTTTGGGTGGATATCGTCGAGAAAAAGACCACGGCTGAAAAGGCGACACTCAATATCGATGAGGGGATTGATTTGATTCCTTCCAGCCTTAACAACTCGGTTTTGGACCGGGTGCTTCTGAATTCTCACCGCAATTGGGCCCAGGCGGTGAAGGGGCCGTTGCAAGAGGTGAAGGCTTTTTATGACCTGATCATTATCGACACCGCTCCGAACCTTTCGGCAATCAACACGGCGGCGACTTGTGCGTCTGACTTGGTTGTGCTGCCAATCAATCCCGATAAATTCTCGCTGATGGGATTGCAGAAACACATGGAGGATTTGGCAGATTTGCGTCAGGAATTTGACCTGCATTTTGACTCGAAAATCCTTCTCACGCGCTTTGATGCCCGCGAGAGCACCAGTCATGAGATTCTTGCACAATGCGCCGAAAAATATGACAATTTGCTCTTAAAGAGCTATATTCGAACGTCGTCTGAGATCAAGAACACGATCCGATCCAGCCGCACGATTTTCACTGCAAAATCGAACGCCAAGACGGATTATGATCAGGTGACACGAGAGCTACTCAGCTTTCACTTTTAATGTGCTGGCAATGCTCTGAAAAAGGAGAACCTTATGGCAAAACGTCGACCCGGCCGCGATCCTGAAATGCAACCTGCTCCTGGTGACACTCACGGAGATGTTTCGGTTGTGGATGTCGAGGCCTCTCATGAATCTTTGGAGTCAATCGCCACAGCCAAAAAAGCTTCTGAAGACGATCATTCTTCCGATTACGTTCGCAATGAATCATCCTCAGAAGAAGATTCGACAAGTCACGAGTCTCATTCCGAATCTTCAGGTCCAAAAGTCGAATTGAATTTCAAAGGCTCTGAAATCCTGCGAGCCAAATTTCCAAAACCTTTCGAAGTGGCCGAACAAATCGCCACCGACTGGGTTCACGACGGCCGCTTTGAAGGCTTGCCACTGGGTCATCCGTTGGCGCAGTTCTTTGCAGCCAAGGGTCTTCGCAAAGCCAAGGAAATGGAAAAAAAGGTGATGGAAAGCCCCGTCACCGAAAAAATCGCGATGCAAGCCCTGACCGCCGGAATGAAGGCCCAGGAAATCATCAATCAAGTCCGCTCCAAAGTTAAAAAGTAGGCTAAAAAGTAATCTCGATGAAATTGGAATCTTCTCTACGCGCAAAGCTTGAATCCACCTTTGCGCCGACTTATCTCGAAATCGAAAACGAAAGCCACAAGCATTCAAGAGGCGGGGACGAAACCCATTTCCGCTTGATCCTCGTCTCAGAGAAATTCGAGGGTCTGTCGCGCGTCGATCGCCAGCGCCAAGTCGCGGGCCTCTTCGATCACGAACGCTCAATGGGACTTCACGCCCTTTCCCAGCGCACCTTCACTCCCAAAGAATGGTCTGAGATGAAGGACAGGCTCACCCTGAAATCCCCAGCCTGCCAACACGGCTCAGGCGAGTAATTCTATCCTTTTCAGGCATGCATCGATCAATTGAATTGAACCTTACTCACTACGGAACTGACCGTTCAGCGAAATCCCTCGGGTTTTAAGTGTTTGGACATTTTCCGATACCCGAACTGCTGGATGGCCCGCAGGCGATTGTGATTCGAACACAAAAGCTGCAGGTTTTCGGGATCATGACTGCCGCCCTTCGCAAATGGAATTTTGTGCTCGATTTGCAAGTGAAACCTCGCCTCACATTGCCGGCCAGTTTGCGGATCTCGATACTGACAACGATCCTGATCCCGAATTGTGATTTCCCTTCTAACTCCAGCAGCAACGTACCGAGACTTTGCCGCAACCTCACTTCGCAGTGGTTGCGCTTTGCGTTCTTTCTGTAATTGCACCTGACATTCTTTCTTTGGCTGCACCTTGGATTGTGATTTTGGCTCAGCCTTCTTTCGAAGTGTTTGCAAAGTTCGCTTGGTCATCATTCTTAAAAGCTCCAGCTTCGAATACGGCTTTCCCAAAAGAACTTCGATTTCCTGTAGATCCTTTTGCAGCTCCTCATCTAAAATCAAAGTCACTTCCAGCCTCTGACCGCGCAACGGCCTTTCGCTTTCTGAAGGTTTCAGCTCCACATCCTCTGGCTTTCTCTCGGCCAAGATTCGCTCGGTGGATTTAAGGGATTGATTTTCCAATGACAGCAACACCTCTCGCTTTTCAGAAGGCGATGACTTCACCTCTCGGAAATGGCTGTGGGCCAAAGAGATCTGAGTGAGGTTGAGATCTCCGGATTGAATCTTGGTTTCAACTTCCGGCACTTCTTTTAAAAGCCGCATCGCCGAGATTCTTCTCCAAGCACTGCCTTCGGAGTATTTTAGCTCCTTCACACAGTATTCTTTCAGATCCCGGTAACCCATTTCTGCATAAAGCATCCGTCTTTCGTTCTCACGGAGATGCCATAGTATTTCGATTGTGGTGGCACGTTCATGTTCAGATCTCGAAACAGTCTGCAGGTGCAGTTGGGGATTCGTGAGATGCTTGAGATTCATGGTGACCTCCGAAAGGTTGGGTTCAGTTGATTCAACTTCAACTGAAATTCTCAGTTCGGTCGTCACCGTAACATGGGTTTTCAAATGGAATTTCGAACAGGCATCAGAGTGCGAATCCAATTGCCTGCTAAACGCATGTATTCGCCCTACGAAAGCTGTAATGTGCCGAATTCAAAATTTATCAGAAAGTGCCGAGTGAAATTAAATACCACGCGAACTCGATAGCCGAAATTCGTGTCAACTAGAAAATTCCAAAGAAGATTCCAAAATGTCCTGTAACTGCGGGAATGTCCCCGAATTGTAACAGGGAAAATATCCCCCGAAAGCTCCAAAAGAATGGAGTGCTTTATTTGCTGGGTCCGGGTGTCTTCTCCGGTGGCCATTCGCTGATAGGCGCTTATTTCAAATCTTCAATTTGGGATTTCAGTTGTTTTAATAGATCTTTAACGTCCGAGAGCATTTGCTCGTCGGCCGATGGCTTGGCGGCTTGCTCTGAGAGAGTGTCCCAGGCCTCCAAGGCTTTCTTCAATTCGGAACTTGTCTCGAGGATCCGTCTTCGAGACGAAGTTTTGTCTTTCACTTCTTTATTGTCGTCCATGTTGCGCCAAAGAGTGTAAGAGTAAGTTCGATCCTTTGACAAGCATCATTATAATCCTCTAAAATACTGCTTCTTTATTCATCATTTCCAGAGGGAGCTCCATCCATGTCTCATGAAATCATCTACACGATGAAGGGTGTATCGAAGGTTTATCCACCCACTCGCTATGTTTTAAAAAACATTTATCTCTCTTATTTCTACGGAGCAAAGATCGGTGTTTTGGGATTGAACGGCTCGGGAAAGTCCTCGCTGCTGAAGATCATGGCAGGTGTGGACAAGGATTTCTTGGGCGAAGCTTTCCCAGCGAAAACCCTGAAGGTCGGCTATCTCGAGCAAGAGCCAGAACTCGATAACAAGCTCAATGTGCGTGATAATATTTTCTCTGGTATGGGTGACCTTCCAAAGTTCATGGCCGAGTACAACAAGATCAATGAAAAATTCCAGGATCCGGATCTCGATCCGGCTGAAATGGAAAAGATGATCGAAAAGCAGGCACAGCTGCAAGAGAAGATCGAAGCCTTGAACGGTTGGGAAATTGATCAGGTCATCGAAAAAGCGATGGATGCCCTTCGTTGTCCAGATGGCGAAATGCCAGTGGAAAACCTGTCTGGTGGTGAAAAGCGCCGTGTGGCTTTGTGCCGATTGCTGCTATCAAATCCTGATATCCTCTTGCTTGATGAGCCGACGAATCATTTGGACGCAGAAAGCGTCCTTTGGCTCGAGCAATATCTCGCTCGCTTCCCGGGCACGGTCATCGCGGTCACGCACGATCGCTACTTCTTGGACAACGTCGCAGGCTGGATTCTGGAACTGGATCGCGGTGAAGGGATTCCTTGGAAGGGCAATTACACTTCTTGGCTCGAGCAGAAAGAAAAGCGCACTCAAGCCGAGGAAAAGGCTCAAGAGCGTCGCAATAAAACTCTCGAGCGCGAGTTGGAATGGGTGCGAATGGCGCCACGAGCTCGTCAAGCGAAGAGCAAGGCCCGCGTTTCCAATTACGAAAACCTGATCAAGGAAGCGACTCCTGAAAAACTGCAGGAGCTTTCGATCTACATTCCGCCAGGCCCTCGCCTGGGCGATATTGTGGTCGAAGCGAAGAATGTTCGCAAAGCCTTCGGTGACAAGCTCCTGTTTGACAATATGAACTTCTCGATCCCACGCGGCGGTATCGTTGGCGTGATCGGACCAAACGGTGCGGGTAAGACGACGTTGGTTCGTATGATCACCGGCAAGGACAAGCCAGATTCAGGCGAATTCAATGTGGGTCAGACGGTGAAGATGGCCTATGTCGATCAATCGCGTGAGACTTTGGATCCAAATAAGTCCGTCTACGAGACTTTGTCGGAAGGCCAAGATGTGATCAAGCTTGGAAGCCGCGAGATCAATGCGCGTCAGTACGTTTCATGGTTCAACTTCAGCGGCGATTCGCAGCAGAAGAAAGTGGGAACCCTTTCGGGTGGTGAGCGTAACCGCGTGAATATGGCGAAAATCCTGAAGACCGGCGGAAATCTGCTTTTGCTTGACGAGCCGACGAATGATTTGGACGTCAACACCATGCGTGCGCTGGAGGAGGCTCTGTTGGAATTTGGTGGCTCGGCTATCGTGATCTCGCATGATCGCTGGTTCTTGGATCGTATCTGTACGCATATCCTGGCCTTCGAAGGGGATTCGCAGGTTTCGTTCTTTACGGGGAACTTTACCGAGTATGAAGAGGATAAGAAGAAGCGTTTGGGTGAGGAAGCTGCTCAGCCGAAGCGGATTCGGTATCGTCCGCTGCAGTAATCCGGAAATTCAAATGCAAAATGAAAAGCCGCTTGGAGGGATCCTGGCGGCTTTTTTGTTTTTAGGGTTTGGTGGTTGGGACGGCAAGAGGGCCGCATGATGAGCGAAAGTTTCCAATTACAATTAAGACTAAGCCTTAGTGAAAAGCGCAAGCAACGAAGTACGAGCTTCCAGCAGTTTCTGAATCTGCCAGGCTTGTCCGCCTTGATCGGGGTGAAGCTTCAAAGCTAGTTGTCGAAAAGCCTTCTGCAAATCCTGAGAGCTGAAATTCATCGCTAAAGCGGCGCCATGACGTTCGAAGAAGGCATGGGCAGCTGACTGTGATTCATTGAGCTTGTGGTCAGGGCGGGGGCGTGGGGCAGGTCTGTTGCGATGGTAAACCTGGCCGCGGGCCTGGTTTTCAAAGCGTCGGGCGTCCAGGTGTCCAACGAGATGCGTCCAAAGTTCTGATTGAATTTCCGTATGTTGAGCAGTGGAATTTGAAGTCCGAGTGGGGGATGCGTGCAGGTCTTGCTCGATCTCCTTGCGGATTTTCTTCTCGAGAATTTTGGCGAATTCCATGTATGTGCCCATGATTTCTTTTCGGCTCACAATGAGAATTCCAGAGGGGAACTGGGCTTTTTCTCGGTCTTTTTCCTCGGAAACAGGACCAATTCCTGGGCCTAGACCCACCTCCAAGGGCCGGTTTCCCTCTGAAAAATGCTCGGTTTCGCTGTGAAAATGTGGATTTCCCCTCTGAAAATGGGTCGTTTTGACCTCTTCATGATGTGCCCGCTGCATGTTTGCAACGGTGAGAAGAGATGATTCTTCCTCTGAAAACCAAGGTTTTCCCTCTGAGAAGAACATGAATTTGATCAGCAAAATGTGGATTTCTCGAGGGAAAACCGCCATTTACCCTCTGAAAAATCAGATCTTTCGCGCAAAAATACTGATTTCCCCTCTGGGAATGACAAGGTTTCCCTCTGGGAAAGTGCAAAAAAAATGAATTGCCCCTGCATTTTTTTTTGGACAAATGCTTGAAAGTGTTTAGACTAGCTTTGTTCAGAACCAATAACCCGTCTTGGAAAATGAAACCCAAGACGATCCATATTCGGAGGAATAATGGCAAAGAAGGCAAAGAAAGCGACTAAAAAAGCCGCGACAAAAAAAGCCGCTACTAAGAAGACAGCTACAAAGAAAGCTGCAACTAAAAAGACAGCTTCTAAAAGAAAGCCAAATCCAGCTTTCATGAAGCCACTGACTCCAAGCGCGACTTTGGCAGCAGTAGTTGGCTCTGGTAACATGCCACGCACTCAAGTTGTTAAGAAACTTTGGGACTACATCAAGAAGCACAAGCTGCAAGATGCTAACAACCGTCGTAACATCAATGCTGACGACAAATTGAAAGCTTTGTTCGGTAAGAACACAGTTTCAATGTTCGAAATGACAAAGATCGTTTCTAAGCACTTGAAATAAATCAAGTCTTAAGACGAAGGGCTTTTCAAGGCCCGTCGAACGTGTTAAACCCACCCTGTTCATTCATGGTGGGTTTTTCATTTTTGGAGCGTCGACGTGGCTGTGATTCCATTGACTAAAGAAGAAGTAAAAAAGATGGAATTTATCTGCCGTCTTGCGGCGCGAACTTTGACCTATGCAGGTAAGTTCGTGAAAGCCGGAATCACGACGGACGAGCTTGATAAGATCGTCTACGATTACACTCTTTCCAATAACGTCAACCCAGCCTGCCTGGGTTACCACGGCTACCCAAAGACCATCTGCACCTCGATTAATCAGGTTGTCTGTCATGGCCTTCCCGATTCCACGAAATTGAAGAACGGCGATATCATCAATATCGACGTGACCAGCGAAAAAGACGGCTTTTTTGGCGACTGCTCGGCCACATTCTTTGTTGGCGATGTCTCGCCAGAGGCCCAAAAGCTGGTTCAAGTCGCTCGGGAAGCTCGGGATCGCGGTATTGAGGCTGTTAGGCCTGGCGGAACCACCGGCGATATCGGCTTTGTGACGGAAAAGTTCGTCAGCCGCCATGGTTATTCGACCGTCAAAGAGATCGGCGGACACGGGATTGGCCGAAAGTTCCATGACGAGCCTTTTGTGCCGGCTTATGGCAAGAAAGGTCGAGGCGATATCCTGGTTCCTTGGCAATGTATCACCGTCGAACCCATGGTTAACGAGGGGCGGCCTGAGTTCAAAGAGGTCGACATCCCGGGCTCAACTATTAAATACTATGAGACCATAGATGGAAAACTTTCGGCTCAGTTCGAGCACACAGTGCTTGTCACCGATACGGGCTACGAAATTTTGACTTTAGATTAAAAATTAGACTTAAAAATTAAAACCAACAGAAGAGGACACATGTCACTGCAAACGACGAACGGAAAAGGAAAAATGGCAAAGACAGCAAAACAAATCACAAAAAAGCCAACAGCAAAAGCCGCAGGCAAAGCCGACTACCGCGTTTGCAAAGAGGCGATGGAAAATCCAGAAGTCTTTGCTGAACTCGCTCGTTGGGGCCGTGAAGAAATCCAGATCGCGGAAAAAGAAATGCCAGGTCTGATGGCTCTTCGTAAAGAATTCGGCAAGCAACAACCTTTGAAAAACGCTCGTATTTCAGGCTGCTTGCATATGACCATCCAAACGGCGGTGCTGATCGAGACGCTGACGGCATTGGGGGCAGAAGTTCGCTGGTCTTCTTGCAATATCTTTTCGACTCAAGATCACGCAGCAGTTGCGATTGCCGCAGCTGGCATCCCAGTTTTCGCTTGGAAAGGTGAGACGGAAGAAGAATTTAACTGGTGCATCGAGCAGACAATCACTGGCTGGGGCTCTGAAGGCTTCAACATGATCTTGGATGACGGCGGTGACTTGACCAACATGATGCACGAGCCTCGTTTCGCCAAAGAGATGAAGAAAATCATCGGTATCTCTGAAGAGACGACAACTGGCGTGCACAACTTGGTGAAAATGCACGAGCTTGGAAAACTGAAAGTTCCAGCGATCAACATCAATGACTCTGTGACCAAATCAAAATTCGACAACTTGTACGGCTGCCGCGAATCATTGGCAGACGGTATCAAGCGCGCGACAGATGTGATGTTGGCGGGTAAAGTCGTTGTTGTTGCGGGCTACGGCGATGTCGGTAAAGGTTGCGCGTTTAGCATGAAGTCATACGGCGCACGCGTTTTGGTCACTGAAGTCGATCCAATCTGCGCATTGCAAGCGGCGATGGAAGGTTTCCAAGTCACAACAATGGAAGATGCGGCTTCACAAGCGGATATCTTCGTTACGGCGACTGGCTGCTGCGATATCATCACTGAAAAGCATTTCTCAAAAATGAAAGACAACGCCATCGTGTGCAACATCGGTCACTTCGATATCGAAATCGATATGGCTTGGTTGAACAAGAATTCAAAAATGCGTGAAGTGAAGCCACAAGTGGACATTCACACTTTGAAAAACGGCACTCAGATCATCGTTCTGGCAAAGGGCCGCCTGGTGAACTTGGGCTGTGCGACGGGGCACCCAAGCTTCGTGATGTCGAATTCGTTCACCAACCAGGTGATGGCTCAGATGGAACTCTTCAACAACCGTGACAAGTATCAGGAAATCGATGTCTATCGTTTGCCGAAGCACTTGGACGAGAAGGTTGCGGCTTTGCACTTGGAACAGATCGGTGTGAAGCTCACGAAGCTTTCTCCGAAGCAGAGCAAGTACTTGGGTCAAGATGTGAACGGTCCGTTTAAGCCGGATCATTATCGGTACTAAGCGCGAGATATCTGCGTCTTTAGAAATGAAACCCGAGGTTAGTCGCCTTGGGTTTTGTTTTTTGATGGGGTTCTTACTGCTCGCTTACTGTTCGCTGATCACAAAACAGAAGATTTCCATCGAGGAAAGGTGATTCGTCAGTCACAACAGTCTCAATTTGAGATGTTTCTGGGGTGAAAACAGTGGGCATTGCAACTTCCTCACCCATCGTATTCAGAAACCGCTAAATTAGAGGTAGGGCCTTTCCTAGGCCCTGGGGGATTGCTTTGAATCGACGTGGGCTCTTTCGCACGCTTTTAGCCTATATGCCGGCGCCTATCCGCCATTACGTGCTTCGACGAAGCATCCGCCTAGGCGTCGACAAGATCCCGCCAAGCCTTGTGATCAAGGTTGCCACCACTCAAGAAGAACTCGAAGCCGCCTATGGCATTCTGTACGAATCCTTTCTCGAGTACGGCTACCAAGAGCCCAATCCCGAGCGCCTGCGAATCATCAAATATTTCGCTCTTCCCACATCGACGACAATCGTTGCGAAAGTCGAGGGGCGTGTGGTGGGGACGGTGACTTTCATTCGCAAAAGTCCAATGGGGCTTCCAATGGAAAAGGCTTTCGATCTGAGCTCGCAGGTAAAAGCGGGGGAGACCTTGGTTGAGGTTTCTTCTCTGGCGATTGCCAGCGAGTTTCGTCATCAGCGTGGGAAGATTTTCTTTCCGATTTGTGTTTATATTTATCAGTACCTTCACCAATACCTGTCCGCCGATTACGCGGCGATCGCCGTCAATCCGGCTTGGGCCGATTTTTATGAAGGATTTTTGCTGTTTTCAAAAGTTCAAAGCAAGACCGTCGATGTTTACAATTTTGCCAACGGCGCTCCGGCCGTCGGTTTGATTTCGAATGTCCGAGATTGGGCTGAAAGATTTGAACTTATTTACGGAAAACTTCCGCGCCACAAAAGTTTCAGCAGGCTTTTGAAGCAAACGGATCTTTCCTGTTTTCACTGGCCGGACCGGCAGTTCCACAAGGCCATGGATCCGGTGCTGACACCGGAGATGATCAAGTATTTCTTCTTCGAGAAAAGCGAAGTGATCCGAAATCTCACGGAATCCGAGTATGAAGTGATTCGCTCGTTTTACACCAACACTCGGTATCAGCTGATGCTGCCGCCGACAAGTTTGCTCAGCCGAATTTCGCCAAGGTTTACGGTCAACCTGATGGCCCGAACAAGCCAAGCGGGTCAGGATCAGCTCTTGCGCGTTCAGGATGTGTCTTGGGAAGGCTTGAAGGTTCAAGGGGCCAAGATCCTAGGGCGATACGCCGAGCTTGAAATTACAGTGGCGCCACATCAAGCAGGGCAGCCGGCTCGCGTGGCAAAGATCAAAGGCGAAGTCGTTTGGCAAGAGTCGGACAGTCAGTCGACAGGGCTTAAGATTCTTTATACGAATGAAGTATGGTTCGATTATCTGAACTATCTGCGCAAAGACCTCATCAAAGCGGCTTAAACTGATAATCCACACAGGCCTCGAACTTCTGTCTCACTTTCTGGAAAAGTGACGATATTCTAGTCGCTCAAAAATCTAAATAAAAATTAAGCAGGCAGCCGCAAGCGTGGACAATTTGAGCCAAAAAATTGTCATCAAAACCCCTCTTCTTAAGCCGAGTTCTGCCGATAGAAAATTGTTAGCTGGGAGTGTCTACAATTATGAGACAAAAGAGTCGTCGTCATCTAATGCGAAC
>CBIHPB010000058.1:0-14256 GCA_966211485.1 uncultured Bdellovibrio sp. | reverse complement strand
GGCTCCAAGCTTGAAGACGCGTGGAGCAAGCTGCCATTTCGCTGGCAGATTTTGGCGGACGAGCAGCTGGCGGCTTGCTTTGCAGCATCAGATCGCGGAAGTTCAGGATCAAAACATCGGCGGCAAAAAAACCGATCAGGACGAAAAGCAGATAGGGGAGATATTTTTCGAAAAACGGCTTTTGAACTGCGGTCTTCTTCACAGGTGATTCATCCTTAAATGCCTAAATAGCTTCCATGCTCCCAGAATCTTATCAAGCGAGCGCACGCAAGGGTACGAAAAGCCCTCGAAATCAGACGAGAGATGGACCATGGTCCAGGCAGCCGATCTGGATGATTTATAGAATCGTGTAAGCTTCGATTTCCGGATTGAGGCTGATGTTGGGGTGAAGAAATGCCGGCATCTCTTTTTCCGGCGGAGTCACCGCATACAAAGCGTAGGGAAGAGTTGCTGAAATCCAGGACTGCGGCGGCAGCAATCGGTAATCTTGTTCGGCACGAGCGTAAATCAAAAATTCGCTAGGTGTGAGGTAGTCATAAGCGGCATACAGCAAGCTTTCGAGCACATCTTCATTGTCAGCGAAAACATTGGTGAGATAGCGAAACTGCAATTTGTTTTCGACGCCCGTCGAAGCCACCGGTTTTGTCAATCGTCGGGTCATCCCGAGCAGCCAGAAAAATTTCAAAAACTGCCGGAAATTGTGCGCGCGGAGTGAGTAAGAGAGCGGAATAAAATCCTGCACGCCCGCCGGAGACCAGGGGGCCAGGCATCCGATCACATTGTCTTCGGAATCAAAGGCGATCCAAAAATCAGAAAGTTTCAAGCCCGTGAGGCGTTCAATTTTTCGCTCGAAACTGGGGGGATCCCAAACACTGGCGAAGGGGCGGTACTGTGATCTTCGAATGATGTAAGCAGCCAGAGCATCGACGTTGGCTGGATTTCCCTGGCGAATTTGAATGCTCGACAGCGGTTTTTTGGCCCACGGATAGCGGCCGTGCAAGCTGACCATTTGAAATTTTCGGTAGAGATAATACCGTGGCATTGCGCGCTTCATATTTCGCGGGCGGATGAAAGTGTTCAGGATGGTCGTGTCGGATAAATTGATCGCTGAAAACACATGCGAAATGCCGTGGGCTTCGGTCTCTTTTTGCAAGACAGGAAGAAAGTGATGCGACCATTCCAAGGTGGCTCGGCGGTTGTTGCGCACGCGAAGATCGGTGGCGGTTGCGACTTTCAGAGGTTTTCCGTCGTAGGCGGCATCGCGAATGATAAAGCTTGCCGAAGCGTTGATTTTATTTTCTTCGTCTTTGAGGATGTAGCTCTTGTAGGTCGCGCTTTGCAGGGCGTAGTTGGCGAAAAAATCTTTGTTGCGGTCGATTCGCAGCTCGACCAGACCTTTGGTGGTGAATTCTTTGAAAAAGGAAATCAGTTCCTGATTGTCTTCCGGTCCCGCCAGCTGCAACTTCATCGCTTTATTTTGAAGTCGATGCGGCCTTTGAGTCAAATCGCGAACACATGTGAAGGTCCAGTTCGTGAGCTTGTCACGCGCGGATTACTTTTTCCAAACTTGATCGGCGACCTTCATAGTCTGATTGGCCCAGCGAGCGGCGACGAACAGATGATCACTCAGGCGATTGAGGTATCGAAGAGCGCGGGAATTTTCTGTCTCTTGATGACCTTGCTCGATCAGTGCGACCACCCAGCGCTCGGCCCGCCGGCATGTGGTGCGTGACAGATGAAGATAAGAGGCGGGGAAAGCTCCGCCGGGTAAAATAAATTCGCGCAGTTCGGGAAGCTCGCCCGTCATGCGATCGATGGATTTTTCAAGGTCGAGGATCCAGGACTCGTCAAAGCTTGGCAGCATTTTTCGCGTCTCTTCTTTTTCGCAGGCCAGGTGGCTTCCGACGGTGAAGAGTTGGTTTTGGATTTTTTCAATTTCCACGGTCAGCGATTGCAATTCTGGTGTGCTGGCGCTTTTCATCGAAGTGACAACCAGGCCCAAAGTGCTGTTGAGCTCATCAACCGCGCCGTAAGTTTCCACGCGAACAGAAGCCTTGGAGCATTCTCGTCCGTCCACCAGACGGGTCAGTCCTTGATCGCCTTTTTTGGTGTAGATTTTGGGAGCGGATTTTGATTCGCTGCTCATGTTGCCTCGTTCTATCGCCATCGATTTTTTTGTTGCGGCCGCTTGCGAACTTACATATAATTTACATATGCAGACTCGAAAGATTATCCATGTGGATATGGATTGTTTTTACGCCGCCGTCGAGGAAAAGTACAACCCGAAACTCAAGGGGTTGCCGATGGCTGTTGGTGGTCCTGCGAATTCGCGCGCGGTCGTTCTGACGGCCAACTATGAAGCGCGAAAATTTGGAGTGCGCTCGGCGATCCCGTGTTCGCGGGCGGCGCGCTTGTGTCCGAATCTGATTCTGGTTCGGCCAAACTTCGAGCGATATCATAAGGAATCGCGGGTTGTGCGCGAAATCTTTCGAAAATTTACGGACGTTATTCAGCCGCTTTCACTGGATGAAGCCTACTTGGACGTCACCAACAGTCCCCATTTTAAAGGCAGCGCCACCCTGATTGCGCAAGAAATTCGTCGGCAGATTTTTGAGGAGACGGGGCTCACTGCTTCGGCTGGTATTGCTCCCAATAAATTCTTAGCCAAGATCGCCAGTGACTGGAAAAAACCAAACGGACAGTTTGTGATTCGCCCTCAAGATATTGAGGCCTTCATGCCGTCACTGAAGGTGGAGAAAATCTGGGGCGTGGGAAAGGTCACGGCGACCAAGATGCATGGCCTGAATCTGCACACTTGCGGCGATATTCAAAAGCTTAGCATTGCTGAATTGAAACGGCATTTTGGTTTGAGCCGCGCTCAGGAGCTACATGATCTTTCTCGGGGGATCGACAACCGGGCTGTGCACACGGATTGGGAGCGAAAATCGCTATCGGTTGAGGAAACATTTTCTCGCGATATTAGTGATTTAAAAGAAATACTTCAGGAATTGGTTCCGATCTATGAGGACTGGCTTCGGCGCATGCAGAAATCAGGTGATGCGAATCGCATTCGGGGTGCGGCGGTGAAAATGAAGTTTCATGATTTCAAAAGCTCGACCCACGAGATGAGCATGACCGAAATGCCGCAGCTTTCGGACTTTGAAAAGCTTGTGACGGCGGCGTGGCATAAGCGGCCCGAGGCCATTCGGCTGCTGGGAGTGGGAGTTCGGCTGGCCTCGACCGAAAGTCCAGAAGAAACACCTCAGCTGCAGTTTGCGGTGTGAAGTGAAACCTGTTAGCGTGATCCCGCATGCTTCCATTTTTTGTGACCATTCCACATTCTGGAGAGAAAGTTCCTGACTTCTGTTCATGGCTGCAAGGCCTGCCGGAAGAGGTCCTGATGTGTGATGTGGATCGCTATGTCGATCGTCTTTACGAGCCGACTTTGCAGTCGCTGCAGATTCCGTTTATTAAAACCGAGTGGCATCGTTATGCTGCGGATCTCAACCGGATTCCGGAAGATGTGGATTCGACTTCGGTTCTTGGAAACACGACCAAAGCCGGAACCCACAATCGCGGATTTCACTGGGTGGTCACGACAACCGGAATTCCTTTGATGAAAGAGCCGATGCCGCTGGACATGCACCAAAAGCTGGTGAAGCTCATCTACGAACCCTTCCACCAACAGGTCCGAAATCAGTACGGAAACTTCGAATCCCAGGGGGCCAAAACCATCTATCATCTCGACGCGCACTCGATGCCTTCGGTGGGAACCAAAATGCACAAAGATCCGGGCGAGCGCCGGGCTGATATCGTGGTCAGTGATTCTCTGGGGAAAAGTTCCAAACCACAGTTTGTGGATTTGATCATCAATTCCTACGTGCGCGCTGGGTTCAAAGTCGGCTACAACTGGCCCTATGTCGGAGGGCGTGTGACCGAGCAATACGGAAAACCCGAGATCGGTCATCACACCGTGCAAGTGGAAATGAACCGTTCGCTTTACATGGATGAAGCAACAAAAGCATTCAAGCCGGAAGAAGCAAAGGCTGTGCAGGCAAAAGTTCAAAAAGCGATTGCGATGATTCGTGAAGGTGTTTCCAAGCTTGGGTCATTTTAGAGGGGGATGGATGAAATTTTTGATGCTTGTAATGACGGCTGTTTTTTCCATGACCGCAGCGGCTGAAACCGTCTGTTCGGTTCGTAACAGCAAATATGAAACGCTGAAAATCACTCCTGACGACTCTTCGGTTCCGGCGATCGAGCTAGGCGAAGAAAATGCGACTTTTTCGGCCAGTCCGACGGGAATTCTTCAGTTTGGGAAATACATTACGGCTGATAAATGCCAGGCCCGCACGCTTTTGGATGACGAATCCATCCTGATTGCAGACTGGAATTGCACGCCGGCAATGAGCACAAGCGAATATTACTCGTTTGTTCGCCTGACTGTGAATAAGCCTGAAAAAACAGGTCATTTGACCTTTGGGTTTCGCGACGTGAAATCATCTAGCGGGCAATCCAGACAAATCGACTTTTCTTGCCGTTAAAATTTAAAAAAATCGCTGAATGGCTTTGCCGTTTGTTGATGACCCTCCAGCAAGACCGTCAAGAATGCGAAGCGCAGCCACTGTGGAGGGGCGTAAAATTCTCAGCCCCCAAGTATTTGCTGAAATTCGTTCCACATTAAAACTTCGACTGGTTGATTCGAAATGCGAGTGAGATTCTGGGCGATCGCTTGGCCTAATTTTTCCACTTTGATGCTGCGGTATTTTTCAAGCGGTCCGATCAGCGCGGGATCCAACAGCGGGTGAACTTTTAAAACAATCGCTTGTGAGAAGCCATAGCGATTTGTTGGCGTGATGATATTCGAAGGTCGAAAAAGACTGAGGCGTGGAAACCTGTCATCGATCAAAATCTGCTCGAGCTGACCTTTGACCGCTACATAAAAGATTGATGATTTGGGATTTGCACCCACAGCACCCAGTGAAGAAAAGTGGCGCACGCCATTATCACGGCAAGCTTTGGCAAAATCGCGGACACAGTCCAGATCGGCGCGGATAAACTCTTCGCGCGTGAACTTGGTGGGTTGGCCAATTCCAAACGTGCTGATCGCAGCGTCGCAGCCCGAAATATGAGAGACGTAGGTGGCGGGGTCAAAGACGTCGACCTGAAACTGCTGAACCTTTGGCGAATTTGAAATGTCTGGCAGGGGGTGAGCTCGTCTGCCAAGCAGTCGAATCGTGTCGACACTTGGCATTTGCAGCAAGCTCTTGACCACTTCCGTTCCGACAGCACCAGTTGCGCCTAAGACAATCACTTTCATTTGCGATCCTTTTCGTCGGTATGCTGACCGGTTGTTTTATCGGTTATGCCGCTGTGGTGATCGCGAATTTGGGCCAGCCAGTTTTGCACTTCCTGGCAAACCCACTCGCCATCTTCCAGTGGGAGATCGTGTCCTGCTGAAACATGCAGATGCGGATTCATCGCCCATTGTTTGGCAATATTTTGCGTACAATGACTGCTGACCAATCGGTCGCGCACACTTCCTAAAAGTAAAATCTCGGTGCGCGGTTTGTGTTCGGGGAAATGGTAAGAGCTGGCCGCCAGGATCTGCCGGATCCAGTTGGATTTGGTGGTCAAAGGATGCTCGGCAAATTTTTGCGCCCAGTTGTCGATGTTTTGTAGGTGATTGGTGGTGATTTGCAAAATCCGTCTTTCGATGGCCAGCGGAGTCGGGCGGGTGGTCAGCAGTTTAAAAAAAGCCTGGTAATTGGCGGGACGAAGGCGTTCGTAAAATGCCGAGGTGCCTTTGTCGCTGCTGTTGATGCACACAACGCCAGCGATGTCCGCCGGAAATAAATTCGCCCATTCAATCGCGACCATGGCCCCCATGGAAATTGCCATCAGATAAACGGGTTGGCCGTTGTGCAAAAGCTGCGAGCGAGCCCGCAGATCGCGAACGTTATCAGAAATATGCAAAAAGCTAGGGCTATGAGCCAGCTGTCCGTTGCCGCGCAAATCCAAAAGCTCGATCTCGTCGTCGGGGAATTGATTTTGAAACTGCAGAACAAAAGATCCCCAGTGCACCGAATGCCGGCCCAAACCTCGAAGAAAAATCCAGCGTCGCCGTGGTTGGCTCATGGATGGCCTCCATACCATTTCTCGAAAGCGCGCTCTTGAAATTTATTTCTTTGTTCAGGATTAAGACCCGACCAGCTTTGATGCGACAGTGTGCTGCGAATCAGAAAATCAAAAAGCGTCATGTGCCGGCGCAAGATACGCTTGTGCCGATGTGGTTTAATCGGATTGAAAGGTCCCAAGCTTGAAAAAAGCTGCAGGGGATTTTTTCGCACCCACATCCAAGAGCCCATCTCCAAAGTCAGCGACAAGTAGGTGCCTGGATTCTTCTGCCGGTAAGTATCGTAAAGGTAATCCCATAAATCCCCATGCGTCGTGTAGTTCAAAGCCTGCGGTTCGATCCGGTAAAAATGATGGGGATGAGTGCGCTCGAAATTTTCAGCCAATGCAGCCATCGCTGCGAGATCCGGAAATGGCTTTGAAGTTTTGGCATAGGGAAACCAAATCTGATCCTGCACACCAAAGCCCGAGTGAAAGTCCATGGTGATGACCGCGGGAGAGGAAAAAAACTGCTGCTCGCAAAAACGTACGAGCGCTTCGGCCTCTGGAGCCAAAGGTCCAGGGCCGCGGTACCAAGGAAGCTTTTCGGAAATCCGGTGGCCACCCAGCAAGAAATTCGTCTCACCTTCGGCGTCGACGGGGGCGTTTCTCATCAGATCGATGCCCTGGGGATTGCAGCGGGTTTTATTGAGGATCCCGATGGGATTGATCATCGGAAAAAAGACGATACGGATTTTTTCCAACGCGCGCTGGGTGCTTTCGTCCCAAAGCATGAGCTCGGAAAAGCTTTTCAGCAAAGACAGCACGACTTGCGCGCCGATGCGCTCAAGCCCATGCACGCCGCCGAACAGTCCCAGCACCGGAGCATCGGGGGCTTTTGAACCAAAACTCATGGCGATCAAGGGAAATTTCCACTGGTCAGATTTGCTGGTCCCCAAAAAATGAATTTGGCCGAGAGATTCGCTCTCGGCCCTGATTTTTTCAAACAATAGCCATTCGGGAAAACTTCGTTCTAAGACACGGCGAGGGGGAAGTTGGAGACGATCGGTGGCATCGCTGGTTTGATTTCCTGGCTGATTTCCTGGTTTGGGGCCGGACATAGATTGTACTTTCTCCAGAGAGCTTTATTTAAGTTCTCTCTTTCCAAGATCGTCAAGAAGTCGATACATTTAAATTCGGCATCATATGCAGGCTCGCCACCCAGCCAAGCACCGGCTTTGAGATAAGCCCGGCAAAGCGGTGGGATCAATGATTCAACTTCTGCTTTTTCTTCCGGGCTCAGTTCGCGTTTAAAACTTTGAATCCACAAATCCAAAGTCGGCATGGTGAAAGGACCTGTCGGCGGACAAAGGGAAGACTCTTGAAACCGTCCCTCCAATTCAAAGTGGCGATACAGCAAAGCGGCTTGCCGAGGATTGTCGGTTTTAATCGATGCGCATCCGAATAAAACATTCGACTTTGTTTTGGCCATGTATTCGGCGATTCCACGCCACAGCAGACCAATCACAATTCCGTTTCGCGAGCCTTGCTCGATGCAGGCGCGGCCCAATTCCAGCTTCACACCCGGAGTTTCGAAAATCCGGCGCAAGTTGAATTCCTGATGAGAGTAAAACTGGTTCGAGAAAAGTGAGCAGTTCAGGCGGTAAGTTCCAACAATGCGTCCGGTTTTCTTTTCCTGAATCGCCAAATGATCGCAGACAAAGTCAAAGCCATCGACATCGAGGCCACGGAGTTTGGTTTTTCCCATCATCTCGCGATGGAAAACCTGATAGCGCAGGCGCAAAGCTTGGATCAGCTCTTCGCTGTCGGTCACGGTTTTGAGAATATAAGGTCCCTTGTCCTGATAGATTTCAATTTTGGGTTGAAACTTGTGCACACGATTCTTTCTTATCTGAAAGTATTCGAACATAAAGACCTCCCCTGGTTGGTGATTTCATTGTGCTCTGGTTTTTTGGGCTTTTGTGTCAGGGTTGGGTCGGACTTCGATGTGGAAACGGTGGAGAAATGGTGAGTTTTGCCATGCAGCAATGCGAATTTTCAAGGTTCTCGTCATGGCGCTAAAGGATTTTCTAAGATAGCCTTTCTGCACTCATGTTGAAAAAGTTGATCAAAGTTTTTGCATCTTTGAAGCTCGCTGTTGTGATTATTCTGGCATTGGCCACACTGATCGCTGCCGGCACCATTGTGGAATCCAAATACGACGCCCAAGCCGCTGCGAAACTGGTCTACAACACCTGGATGATGTACGTCGTGATGTTGTCATTGTCCTTCACGCTGATTGCCGTGATGGTGGATCGCTGGCCTTGGAAAAAACGGCACATTCCCTTTATTCTCGCGCATATTGGAATTTTAGTTCTGCAGCTAGGGGCCTTTATCACATCCAAATATGGTTTGGATGGAAACATGCGATTTGGCATCGGTGAAAGCAATCGATTCGTCACGGTTCATACAACGGACCTGCAAATCTGGTCGTCATTTGATGGCGATAATTATTCCAAAATTCTCGAGAAAGAAGTCGATTTTTTCACCAACTCGCCGAAAGAGAAGCCATTTGAGATCGAGCTTGCCGAGGGGCCTTTTAAAATCGACGACTACATGCCTTACGCGATCTCGTCGCGAAAGATTGTGGCTTCGAATGAAAAACAAAAAACCGGCGCGGGATTGCGCTTTCAAGTTCAAAACGATCGCGTGAACGTGAACGATTGGCTGTTTCAAAGCAAACCCACCACCGAAGCCAGCCAAACACTGGGACTTGCGCGGTTTGTTCTGGGGCGAATTCCAGCCGATCCACTTCCAGAGAACGCCCTTTATCTGGCGGCCGATGGGCCGGACAAGGTTCAGTACCTGCTGACTTATAAAGATGAAAAGCGAAAACCTCAGCGTGGCAGCTTGAAAGAGGGCGAAAGCTTTGAGACGGGTTGGATGGGGCTTAAATTCCATTTGCTTCGCTATTTCGAGCACGCCGAAGAGACTTTCGAGTTCAAGCAGCTCGAGCGGCCAACCGAAGTTTCAACTTCGGCGATCCAAGTGAACTTTATGGGACAAAAACGCTGGGTGCAGCTCAATGATGTCTTCAAGATGTTCACACCGAACGGCGTGTACATTATCACCTACGGAAACAAGCGCATTGATCTTGGTTTTAAACTGCAGCTGCAGAATTTTGAAATCGGCCGCGATCCAGGGACGATGAAGGCTGCCAGCTATCAAAGCTTGGTCGAGACTCCGGACGGAAAGCAAACTTTGATCGCCATGAATGAGCCTTTGAAATACCAGGGGCTGACGTTTTATCAGGCCAGCTTTCAGGAAGGTCCCGATGGGGTGCCGGTGGCTTCTATTTTATCGGTCAATTGCGATCCAGGTCGATGGCTCAAATACTTAGGTTCACTGATTTTATCTCTCGGGGTTGTTTGGCTCTTTTATGACAAACGAAAAGCGGCCCGGGCTCGTGCTCCGAACAAGGAGGTCGTATGAAGTTTTGGTTGTTCTCTTTGGTCTTTCTCTTCTCAGGTCTTGTAGCCCAGGCTGATATGCTGCAAAGTCTTCGCGCTTTGCCCGTGCAAGATGGTGGCCGACTGAAGCCTCTGGATACATTTGCTCGTGAATCGATGCAATTGATCTACGGCCGTCAAACTTTCAAGTCTGAAAACGGAAAGACGGGGCCGCGTCCAGCCACCGAAGTGGTGATGACCTGGATCCTGCAGCCACAGGCTTGGCAGAACACGCCGATGTTTGAAATCAATTATGGCGAGCTGAAAAAAAGCCTGAAGTTCAATGAAGAGAAAAAATATTTCTCTTACAACGACATCATGGGAAGCGAGCGTCTTCCGACGCTGATGCAGGAATTGCAAAGCAAGCGTGAAACCAAAGAAAAATTGGATCCCTATTTTCAAGCCCTGCAGCGCTTGGAAAGTCAGCTCTTCACCTTCCGTGAAATTGCCGCCGGCAATATCGTACATGTGATTCCGCCAAAAGAAGGGGACAAGTGGCTGGCGCTTTCGCAAATGGACGGCGAAGGCAAAGAAAAGTTCATTGAAATCTCGCGTGCCTTTGTTCCTTATTTGGCCTTGCAGACTGGCGATGCGTCGGCGCCATCGCCGGAAGAGATCGAAGCGAATATCACAAAAACTGTCGAAGCATTTAAAGCTGTGGCTCGGGCGCAAAATCCGGCGGCCTATCCCGATGACTTTCGTATGAAGCTCGAGCTGCACTACAGCCAGTTTCATCCCTTTCAGTGGGCTTGGATTGTCTATTTGCTTGGTGCGATCTGCTGTTTCCTGGCGTGGGTTTTGGGAAAACAAGCTTTCTATAAACCAGCATGGGTTTTTGTCTTGATTGGAATGGCTCTGCATCTTTATGGTTTTGGGCTTCGGGTGTATATCGCGGGCCGGCCGCCGGTTTCGAACATGTATGAAACCGTGGTGTGGGTCGGATTTGGGACCGTACTTTTTGCCGTGATTATCGAGGCGATTTACCGCTGGAGATTTATCCTTCTGGCGGGTGCCTTGGTTGGAACTTTCTGTCTTGCATTGGCTGATATGGCACCGGTGATCTTGGATCCATCGCTGCATCCGCTTGAGCCGGTTCTTCGAAATAACTTCTGGCTTTTGGTGCACGTGCTGACGATCACGATCAGCTACGCCGCTTTCTTCCTTGCTTTTGCGCTGGGAGATCTCGGTCTTTATTTCTATTTCAAAGACGAGGAAAAATACAAAGAGCGCCTGAAGGCAATCACGCTGGCTGTGTACCGAGCCATGCAAATTGGAATTTCATTGCTGGCTCCCGGAATTATCTTGGGCGGTATCTGGGCTGACTACAGCTGGGGCCGATTCTGGGGATGGGATCCAAAAGAGACTTGGGCTTTGATCGCGCTCTTGGGTTACCTGGCTGTTTTGCACGGTCGCTTGGGTGGCTGGATCAAAGATTTCGGGATGATCTGCTCGGCGATTGTCACCTTCTCATTGGTCATCATGGCCTGGTACGGAGTGAACTTCATTCTGGGCGCAGGACTTCATTCCTACGGTTTCGGAGCCGGTGGGGTTGAGTACGTTTCGATCTTTGTGGGGCTGCATTTGCTGGCGGTCATTTTCACCAGTGTGATTCGGTTTGGCCGATTGAAATCGTCGGGGAAGGCCGCTTAGTTTTTTCTTATTATGTAGAGTTTGCCTCCATGCAATCGGGCCTCTTCGCCGGTCCGAAGGCCAAGCAAGGCGGCGTGGTTCAAGCTGCGCCCCCGTTGGCCGAACCCGCGGGCTTTTGAGTTTCCTGCTCCAAGGCTAAGTGTATTTGGGAAAATAGTTGATGTGTCAGTTGGCAGCTTGTGACCGTCTCCAGAGATGCGACAAGTAGATATGTCGCGCAGCTAAATGTGGGAATTTCTCTGTCATTCATCCGGCGATTCAGGCCGGATTTTGAGCTGAGCACTGTCAATTTTTTTCGTCGGGTTTGACGCTTGGTTTCGATGGTCAATCTGACCAACTTTCGCAAATTAAACCTTGGTGTTGAAATCCGGCGGCAGTATGGTTGCAGGCGATGCCCAAAATCCTCGCATCCAAATCACTTCTGCGTATTCCGGCGGCTGTCTTCGTGGCAGGGGCCTTGATCACGTTTGGAATGACCTATCTGGTTGCAAGCCGAAACCAGACCGAGTCCGAAGCGAGGTTCGAACGCATCTCTGTGAATTTCGTGAGCTCGCTGAAAATTCGTATGACAACCTACGTGAACTCGCTCGAGTACACGCGAAATTTGTTCGAGCTGAAGCCGAATTTGGACTCGATCGAATTCGGAAGTTTCGTCCGTCGCATGGAGTTTGAGAAAACTCTCCCAGGCATCCAAAGCATTGGTTACATCAAGCGTATGCCAAGCCGTGATGCGATCCGTATGGCCAAGCATCTGGGGCGAAAGATCAGCGATTCTGGAATCAATCCGAAAAAACGTCTGGCGCATCTGGTGCTTTTCATGGAGCCGATCGCTTCCACAGTCCGCACCAGCAGTGTCGGCAAAGATGCGGGCGTGAATCCATCTCGGGTGCAAGCCATGGATCTGGCAACCGATCTGGGCGAGGCAGTTGCGACTGAATCTGCCAAACCACGAACGCCAGGCCCTGATTCGGATCAGCTTTTCTTTGCCGTGTTTGTTCCGCAGTACAAAAAGGGAATGCCTCTGACCACCGTCGCCGAACGCAGGCGGGCCATTCAGGGTTTTGTCTATGGTGGTTTTCGCGCCTCCAATCTTTTTTCGCGCGTCACGGATGATATTCGAGTTCAAAGTGCCGGCATGCGAACTGAAATTTTTGACGGCGATTCAGCCACTGCCGACAAGCTGATGTATGCGGAAGGTTCACTGGAAAATCTGAATGAAAGCCTGACGAAAACAATCGAGCTGGAAGAATCCAATCACCGTTGGACCGTGCGATTGACCGCGCCAGATGACTTTGGTCCACCTTTGGCGGGATGGATGCCGGCTTTGGCTTTGCTGATGGGATTTGGCGCGACCATGCTGGTGACGGCGCTGACATACCGAGCCCAGAATTTCGCCTACAAACTGGAAATGGACATTCAAGAGCGCCGCAAAACCGAAGCGCAATTGCGGGCGAAAAGCGAGCTTGTCGATTTCACATCGAAGGTGGGTTTGAGCCTGATGTCCGAGCAGGATCTCACCAGTATCGTGCAAATGGTGACCGAAACCGGAACAGGTCTGGTCGGTGCCCGATTCGGAGCTTTTTTCTACAATACCTCTTCAGATGAGCTGCGGGCGAATCAAAATCCGCAGCCGCAGGCGTTTGAGCTTGGCGCTTTGTATGGGGCGGATCCGGAAAACTTTGCCTATTTGGGAATGCCAAGACTGACCGAGTTGTTCAAGCCGATCTTCTTGGGGCAGGGGATTGTCCGCTCGGACGATATCACTTTGGATCCTCGCTATGGTTCAAACTTTCTGACGGGCGGTATGCCAAAAGGTCATTTGCCGATTCGGAGTTTCTTGGCTTGTCCGGTGGTCTCCAAAGCCGGAAAAGTTTTGGGCGGACTTTTCTTCGGGCATACATCTTCTGGTATTTTCACCGAGCGAACGGAAAAAATCATGCAGTCGGTTGCGATCCAGGCGGCTGTCGCCATGGAAAACGCCTCGCTGTACCAACGGCTTCGAGCCGCTCAACAAGAGGCCAAGACCATGTTCCTGGCCAATATCTCGCATGAAATGCGCACGCCTTTGGGTGTGATGATTGGACATGCCGAGCTGGGGCTGGATGAAGACAGTGTTGAGAAAATGCGCGACAGCCTGAAAATTATCGTTAAAAACGGAAAAGAACTGACTCAGATCATTGGCGATGTTCTCGATCTTTCAAAAATCGAAGCCAATGCTTTGCAGATTGATGAATCTTCCATCGGTTGCCGTCAGTTTATTGAAGAGCTGCAAACGATTTGGGAAAACAAAGCCGAAGCCAAGGGGTTGAAGCTGCATGTGGAAGTGGCGGCGGACCTGCCAGAGACTTTCAAAGCGGATCGCACGCGGGTGAAGCAGATTTTGGTGAATCTTCTGTCAAACGCAGTGAAGTTCACAGACCGGGGCTTCGTGAAGCTGAAAGTTGATTGCCTCGACGATGATAAAAAAATGCGCTGGCTGCGCTTTTCAGTCGAGGATTCGGGGCCGGGTATTTCGGATGCTCATAAGCCCAAACTGTTTAAAACTTTCTCTCAAGCCGATAGCTCGATCACGCGCAAGTTTGGTGGCAATGGTTTGGGGCTTGCTCTGTCTAAACAGCTGGCGCAGGCTTTGCGAGGGGATTTGGAACTGGAAAGCAGCGTTTTCGGTCAAGGCAGCTGTTTTGTGTTGAAGCTTCCCTTCGTGATGGGCGAGCAAACTCGAGCGCGCGGCGATCGTGAATTCAATGAAGAGGCGGTTTCGCTCAAAGGGCTGAAGGCCCTGATCGTCGATGATTCACAGGACAACCAGCTCCTGATTCAGCTTTTGCTCAAGCGCTTTGGCATGCACAGCGATGTGGCCAGCAACGGTGAAGAGGGCGTTCAAATGGCGCTGCGATCAAACTATGATTTGATCTTGATGGATCTGCAGATGCCGGTTTTGGACGGGTACGGAGCGCTCGAGAAGTTGCAGCAGATGGGTGTG
>CBIHPB010000057.1:0-14277 GCA_966211485.1 uncultured Bdellovibrio sp. | reverse complement strand
GTGTTGATACCCGCTGATCCTGAAATGGTCCCCGCTGTGATCGCATCACCCGAAACTTTTCCTGGAGAAGAAATCGTCGCGATTCCCAGAGTAACGCTGCCATTGCTGACGGTTCCTGCGGTCACACCATTGACTGACAAATCCGAACCAACAGTCAGAGAGCCGATTCCAGCTGTCGAAGTACCAATCGTTTGAACGCCCGAATTCGATTGGTACTTCACCTGATTAGAGGTCGAGTCATACCAAATATCACCCGTAGAAACTCCCGACGGAGTCGATGCGTAACTAGGAAGAGTGGCACCAGAAGAATCCTGGCGCATAAAATTGCCGGCCAGAATCGCCTGCAAATTCGAGTAAGCCGTACCCGAGAAAGCGGCTTCTAAATTTGACTGAGTCAATGCCGCTGGAGCGGATGAATTCACTTGAAGAACATTGGCTCGCTCAAGCCCCTGCAAGCTTTGCGCGACGATGGCCTGAGGAACCGCATCAATCACAATGTCGGGACTCAATATATCTGCCACACCCGTTGCTGAGGGCGTCACCGTGATACGGAAATACCGAATCGCCCCGGCCGCTGGAGAATAGGAATTGCCTGTGCAAGTTTGACCTTGAGCACTGTTGGCCGTGATCGGTGCAATGTTTTGAAAGATCTGAGCCATCGTGCGACCGGGATCATTCACCGTGCGTTTTGCTGAACCCACCGGCGATCCCACATTCACAGTGAAGAATCCATTGGAAGACATGGTGTCGATCAATTGTTGCTCTTCATAAAGAACGCAAGTTCCAGCTGGATTGATAATCTGAATTTTGATTTGGACATTCGAATCCTTCAACGGAGTCGTGCTACCACCTTCAAAGAGCTGGCCGTCCAATGTGAAACTTTGTGAAGATTCGTTGTAAGCAAAAACTGATTTAGGGAGAAGGATGAGAGCGGCCGCAGCTACAATCCTGCAGCAGATGCTGAAGTTCTGTGAAAAACGAGCAAGCGTTAAACGTCCCATTACATATCTTTTCGGACGCTTATTCCTAGACCATAAACGATTCTTAAACTGAGATTAGAATATTTTTGATGGCGTCAGCGAACAGTGTCATTTATCAGACTGTTCTGACCTATTCGTCAGACAACTGTTCGCTCACCGCTTGTGAATGTTAATTTTCAACCGAAGCTATTGAACGACGCTTCACTGTGATCTTCTGAGAGACCACTTGTCCTTTATCGTCTTTGGCTTGAATCTCAAGTTTGTTCTCACCTTCGTTGAGATCAATAAAGTCAGTCGTGAAACCATTTTTTAGGAAAATCACAGAGGCGGTAAAGCCGTTGGTGTGATTGGTGATACTGATGTCCGTCCACTTGTCATTCATACAAGTGCTGTCCTGCCCTTTCAGGCGCAACAAAGTACCGTCAACTTCGACGTCTGACAGTTGCTTGCAGTCATAGTTCATCACCACAGATTTGGAATGAATGACATTTCGGCGAGGCACCTCCAGCTTTTCAAGACTTGCCGGTTGGCGATCCAAGGCCTTGACGGCAGCATCCTTGGTAACGGCCACTGGATGCTGGTGACTGGACCGAGATCCAGCTTCCTCGGGCTCGCGCACGACTGACAAAACAGCAGGCGCGCCGATCATAACGATCAAAAAGCTGGTGATCAGAAGAAACTTCCGTTCGTGCATGAATAGCAGATCGGCAGGATTTTGACGGGACTAAAGGCGTATCAGAATGAGAAACGCCATTTGAATGCATCTGAGCTTCCGACTTTGAACCGGAAGTGAGGGAAATTGGATTTAAACTATTTTTTATCGATACTGATTGCGAATTTTTTGACGCCGGCACTTTTCACGATGTCCAAAACACGGACCACAGTCCCGTGGGGCACGTCTTTGTCGGCGGCGATGATTGCTTGAACATCCGGATTTTTTCCCAACTCTTCTTGCGCCTTCAACTGAATCGCACCTTCATCGGAACGAGTGCCGTTCAAACTCAAAGCACCGCTATCGGAAATCGTGATGTTCAGCTGGCTGGCCGTGGTCTTATCACCGCTGGCAGCCTTTGGCAGATTGACGTTGATCGATGGCTTCATAATCATCGGTGCGGTCACCATGAAGATGATCAAAACAACCAAGATGATGTCGACCAAGGGAACGACATTGATGTCCGAAATGGCGTCGTCTTCGTTTCCCCACTTTTTAGCCATAAATTAAAGACCTTTTTTCTTCGCGTAAGCCAGGCAAAGTTCTTTCACCGCTTCCAGGTTCTGCAAAGTCGCCTTCACCTGACGCTGAAAATAGTTGTAGGAAATAACCGCAGGAATCGCCACAAACAGACCAGCCGCCGTCGACACCAGCGCCAAAGAAATTCCCGCCATGACCGTCTGCTGACCAGCATCCGTACTTTGTGCCAAATCGTTGAAGGCCTTCATGATACCCAAAACCGTTCCCAGCAGTCCGATATACGGAGCATTCGATCCGACCGTTGCCAGGAAATTCAGGAATCTTTCCAAGTCTGGGCGTTCCATCAAAGAGTAAGAATTAAACGCCTCTTCCAAACCTTTGCTGCCACTGTCTTTGATATGCTTCATTGCATAGCCCAGTGCACGTCCTTCGACTGTGTCTGGATTTTTCGGCATGGACTCAACGTCTTCAACGCTATGAGTTTGCAAGGCAGACTTGATTTTGCCGCGAACCTCGAGACTTTCACTGGCGATTCGACGCAAGTAGAAAAAGCGTTCGAGGATCATACCAATACTCAGAATACTGAGGATGATCAAAATCCAAAGAACGACTTGGTCGGCAATCTGAGCAACAGCGAAAATTCTTTCCGTGAGCATTTTTCTTCCCTCTGGCAAAAGGATCTGTTTCCATGAAGATGATCCCGCGTCTACACGAGGCGGTCAAGGTCGAAGCGAGTGAAACAGAGAGCAAAGCACCACCGAAATTATCTGAATCATCACCTATGGAAAACTGGACTTTTCATTGCACTGTCATTTGTACTGACTAGCTGCCAATTCACTTCCAGCAACAAGCCGTCAGCCATCGTGATTGCCGTCGATCAGTTTGGTATCAATCAAATCAACTGCGGCGATGACGACGGCGATTCGGCCCCATCCGGAATCGCCCTGTTGTGCCGGGAATCCGTCCGCTTCACACATGCTTACACCACTTCAACTTTGTCAGGCCCTGCCCTGACTTCGGTCCTGACCGGCAAATATCCGATTCAGCACGGCCTGCGTGGCACTGGAAAATCCTTTCTTTCTTCGCATCTGGTCACTTTGGCCGAAACGGCCCAGCATCAGCAGGTCGCCACTTCTTTTTTCTCTGGCGGCGCTCCGGTTTTGCGCAAATTGAATGTTCAGCAAGGCTTCGAGGTTTTCGACGATCACATCGGTCCCAATGCCAATCGCATGCATCGGCCGTTTGCCAAACTTCAAAAGCTTTTTGAAAACTGGATGCAGGATATTCGCGGCCGCAGTTTTCTGTCATGTTTTTATGTTCCAGATCTGGCGTTGATTCAGACACCGACCCAGAACGATCGCGGCGAAACAAGAAATCTCTCTTACGACAGCCAACTGGAAGAGCTGGACGAATCCTTGTGGCACTTTTTCCAATATTTAAAGCAAAAGAAACTTTGGGATTCGACGACCATCGTGTTGGTGGGACTGAACGGCCCCGATTCACAAGAGCGCACCGGAGAATTGTCCAACTCCAATCTTTTCAGCGAGCGCACACAAGTCGGCCTTTTGATCAAGCCAGCCCGATCCGGAAAATCCACCAGCAAAGCCGATGAACTGAGCTGGAGCTCTGACAGCAATGTCAATGTGGCCGATATCGGCAACACACTTATCGAACTGTACGGCGAGTGGAAGTCCGATTCCAACTGGCCGCTGGTCAGCTTGCAACCAGTTTTAAAATCCTCTGAAGGACAGATTGCGACTGATCGGCCTTTGCTGATTGAAAGCGCTTGGGCCGAGATGCCGACCATCCGCTCGGCGGTCCGCTGGGAGCAATATCTTTTCTTGTTGGACGAAAAACCGAAAGTCTACAATTCTTTGACCGACAAACTGGAAACCACGGCGATTCGCGTGTCGGATCCCAGTGTCAGCGATAAATGGAAACAGGTCGAGTATCTGATGGCGACCTATCAGATTTCTCTATGGTCCGAACTACCGGCCGAAACCCGAATCAAATGGAAAACTTTGTCAGACTTGTGGTCCCTGCCCAGCACGGCGGCCGATAAAACAATTTCTTTTGAACGGCTGGCTCATCGCCTGAAGGACGATCAAGAAATTGGCTTGATGTACGCCCGCGAATTGATTCGCCGGGAAAACTGGGACGAGCTTGCGAGATGGGCAGAAGGACAGAGTCTTCCGGACCTTGAAAAAGTGGCGGCCCGGCAATTGAAATTGGATACCGGCCGTGACTTTGAAAATCCCTGCCTGAAAACATTGGGAATGGCTCAGCCTGAATCCGCCGATCTCAAAAAATGTGAAGATCCATTGGCCTCTGCACTTTTAGAGTGGGTGGTGGCGGATCGTTCGGATTCTTCCGAGCTGGGCCTCAAAGAAGCGCTTCGAAAAAGATTTTTGCGTCTGTATTCGCTCAATCAAGCGGATCAGAAAATCCGTGACACCAATTGGTCACTGGAAGCGGTTTGGGATATTTCAAAAAGCCTTCGCTATGCGCCGCTAACGACCGAGATGATGCTGTCTCTGCCAGAAACCCAAAAATACAAGCAGACCGCGCAAAAGGCGCTGGCTCAGACAGTGGAAGAAAATCAAGAAATCTGATTTTCCTCTCAGTCGAATCCGGTTTTTCCCTCGGCCCAATAAGGCTTGGCCTGAATTCGCAAATCCAATCCGTCGGTCTCTTTCAAACGCTCGCGCAGAACTTTCACCGATCCGGCACGGCCTGATAAAATCACCTGCCCGCTAGGGAACTTTCGCGCGGCCTTCAGGAAGGACTGCAAAGCCGACTCGGTCATTACTCCGTCTGTCGTTTTTTCCAGCACGAGAACTTGCTCGAAACCCAAGTCTTGAACAATTTTTTTCACCTCTTGGGGCCGGTTGGCCTCAAACATAAAGAAAGCTTTGCTATCCGACCTCAAACTGCGCTTCAAAGTCGTCGCTGCCGCCAAGGATGTTTCATCTCCGAAAAAAAGCAAAGGCCCGCGAATTTCTGGAAACGACAGCGACTGACTGGGCCCACGCAGATAACAGGTATCACCGCTTTGAACATTCTGAGCCCACTTCGATCCAGGCCCACGCCCGTTCACATAGGCCAAAATTCCGAGGCGTCCCAATTCCGCATCCACTGAAAATGGAGTGTACGTGCGAAGATTCCAATCGCCTGTATTGATCTGTACTTTTCCGCCAGGCTGCAAGCGAACCGATTTCAATTCCTCGGCCTCGATCTCGATAAAGCGAAAGCTTTCCGAAACCTGCAGCACATCAGCCACCCGAGCCTCGATCAATAACTTGGGACCAACAACACGAAGCAAAGATCTTTTCAGCATGGACATTCGGAACGCTCCTAGATGAGGGATTTAAGAATGAAAGTTCTTACTAGGAAGACGTTCGAGCCTGCGAAATATTGTAGGAAGTCTCGGAATTTTTTGGCGGGTTTAGGATTTGTAACCAAATCAAAGGGTTATTGGTTTGGAGTATTGTAAAGAATGATTTAACTATGGGGATTCAGGTGGGCGTCCAGAGAAAGAAGACACAAGGGCCTCTGCTCCAAGACCAATATAATGGTCGGCTGACCATTATATTGGTCTTCGGCTGAAGGCCACTATTCTGGCCAGTTGGCCATTTTAATGGCCTTCGATTGAAGGTCCCTCTCAACGAACTCACTTTTTTGTAAAGTCAGGGCCACACAAAAAATGAGCATAGCGAGACCTCAAGATCTAGCAAAACGCAGACTCATCATGAATTAAAAATGAAGCTGGGCAATCCAAAACGGAGTCTCAGGATCACTATCAATCAAGACCTTGCTGATGGTGTCCAGATCGGCTTTTTCTTGGGCGTACAGTTTGGCTGGCAAAGTGGACCGGGAAATCAAAAAGATATGATCAGTCTTTTCAAAGCGATGGGTCCCGCAGTTCATATAGCAGGTGCGCTCCATTCCAAGTCCCTTGGAAATCAGCGGAGCTTTTTGTTTCAGCTGCCAGGACCAGTCCGGTGTGTAGCAGACCGGCTGAAATCCGCGCGCATTTCTTAAAAGCACATGCGGGGCCCCGATCTGCACCCAGCTCAGGAACTGATTTTGGACCGAGACCATGGCGACTTCGACAGCGCCCACGTACTCTTTGGCATTTTCTCGCAAATAAATATTTTCATTCGTGTACAAAGCGGCGGCTCGCAATTGATTGCCTTCGTCGCTGAGACCCTCGATCACTTGCGTGACCCTTGTGACTTCAGTTTCCGTGCTGACCGAGCCGATTTGCTCTTTGATCATTTCCACCGCGGATTTTCCCAGTTCGGGCGCGCCCCATGGGGTGGCGACGATCAGGGTGTTGGTGGTTTTTTCGATATCGATCACAGGCTTTGGCAGAAAAGTTTGGCCCGAGAAAAAGCGCTGCTTGAACTGCATCACTCGGCCTCGTACTTTTTCATCTTGGTGCGGGCTTTTTTATAATAATCTTCCTCTGGAAGACTGAGCTCGATGATTTTTCTCCATTTGGTCTTGGCCGTCTCGACTTCGCCGACGCTTTCTTCCAGAACGCCCTCTTGATACAGAACCTGCATCTGTTTTTTGAGGTCGCCCAGCATCGAATTCATACGGCCCTTCAAAGTTTCATTCTCGGGATTGATCTCAATCGCTTTTTTCAAGGTCGAGATCGCGCCTTTGAGATTGCCGCTTTTCAAAAGCTCACTGGATGTCTTTTCAAGTTCCGCCTGCTGAGTGCTAAGACGATTCTGAATCGACGCAATCTCGCGTGCCGAGCGGCCCTTGAGATTTTGCGGATCCGGCAGTTTGCTTTTCACCACGTCGCCATAAGCTGTGATGGCGTCCAAAGGCTTGCCGGATTTATCCAGATCCACGGCCTTCTGATACAGGCTTGATTGTTTGCGCACCAAAGACGCGTATTCGGCCTGGCGCTCTTTGTCCTGAATGCGCTTTGAAACGATCGCATCGACTTGCGCCTTCAGACTGAGGATATCCGGATGTTCGGGATTGAGCGCGATCACGGGTTCCAGACAGTCGTCCATGATCTTCATCTCGATCCGTGAATTGATTTTCTTTTTACAACCGGCAACCGTCTGACGGATTTTCTCTTCCATCTCCTGCTGCTCTTTTTCCATGGCTTCGGCGCGTGCTTTGTCCAGTTGGTTTTGAATTCCAACCGTTGCGAACTTTTCCAGCTCGTCTGAAGATTCATACTTGGGAACTAATTGATGAATCTTGGCCACTTCCTGCCGAGTCATCTCATAGCGGCCTTCTTTGTAAAGGCGCTCGGCCAGGTGGTAAGTATCTTTCACATACTGTTGTTGCTGAGGCGTCAGTTTATCAAATGGCGAGGCCGCCGTTTTCTTGGCGTCAGTTGGCTCGTCAGTGTGTTCGCCTTCTCCGCCACCCGCCAAGAATGCCACCAGTCCGCCGACGACAACTAGATAAATCATCATGCGAACCCAGTTTGTTTTTTTCTTCGCCGGTTTTCCCGCAGCTGCCGCAGAGGCACCCGCCTGAGCATAGTCATAAGGCTCGGTGGTGTCTTCCATCTGCTGGCTGCCGCCGACGATCATTGGATTTCGCAGATCCGGGGCCACGCCCATCAGACGATCTTCATAGCTCGAGTCGCGCAGTTCAAAGCGCACGGTCCAATCCACCACCGTCAAAACATCACCAGAGCGGAGCGGAGTCCATTCTTGACTGACCAACGGAGTTCCGTTCAGCGAAGTTCCATTCGAACTTCCCAGATCACGGATCATGTAGGTGCCTTCTTCCAAACGCATTTCAAAATGGCGGCGGCTGAATTTGATATTGTCGATGCACAACGTGCAAGCGGCATCCCGTCCCGCCACCCACGAGCTTCCTTCCAAACGGAAAGCCAGAACCGCGTCTTCTTTTTCGTTGTAAACGCGGATGTAAGGAACAACGGCCAGCTGACCGACAAAAGTTTTATCGGAAATATCGCCCGTCGCGGAAAGCTCGTTCAAGCTTCCGACCGGCACAGACGAAAAACCACCGACGGCCGATGGCTCCATCTCGACGGCTTCCGAGTCATGGAAAACAAATGAGAACGGCGGCACTTCGAACTGGGTGCCGTTACGAAGCTCCATCGAAGTCAGTTTTGCTCCGCCTTTAAACAAAGTACCGAATCGGGACAGAATTTCCACGGTCCAAACACCGCCCGAATAAACCATCTTCAGGTGCTGGCGGGAAATTTCAGGTGATCCTTCCAGGACGATGTCACAAGTGCTGGAACGGCCGATCACCCAATCATGCTGGGACGACAGTTCCACGTCCTTGTATGTTTCGCCACCGAGGCGGATCTCAAGTCTGTACATTAGATTCGATCCTCCTGGTGCAGGCGACACTCGTCATAGAATTGCTTGGCCTCTTTGTACTTGGGACTAGAGGCGTTCTTGACCATAATCATGGCGTTCGCAAAAGCCGACTGGCACATTTTAAAGTTATTCTTCTGATAATATTTTCGCCCCTGTGACATCGCAAAATCAATCTGGGCTTCAAATTTTCTCTGTGCCTGTACGTAATACTTTCGCGCCAGCTCGTGGCTGGGATAAAACGACAGCGCGGCCGAAAAACTTTGCATCGCGCGGGCGTACTGACCTTGACGATAGTCCCGGAAACCGCGGATGTAGTGCTCTTGCGCAGCCCTGTACTGGATGCTGTCCTGACCCGATTCATTCTGCTTTTTCTGAATTTCCTGAACCGCGCGGGCCGATTCTTCGATCGCTCGGCTGACATCACCTTCGGTGCGAATGTTCACTTCCGTTTTTTTCGTCTTGGATGTGTCATTCAAAACCCAAGCAAAGAAAAGTCCAACGACCACGATGGTCGAGTAAAATCGCACACGCGACCCACCACCAGAACTTGCCGTTTTTGCCGGACGCAGGTCCGACATGGACGAAGCGGATTGCGACGACGGCATCGCGGGTGGGGTTTGATAACTATTCATGGACGGCGGCGGAGGCGGAGTTCGAGGTGCCGCTGGAGTCGACGCTGGCTGAGATTTCGCCACAGGCTGCTGAGCCTTTGAACCCACCACCGTCAATGCCGAAGTTTTCGAAGTCGACTGAGTACCGGGACTGGAAGGCGTCGTCCACGGAATCGAATCTGAAACCGGAGATGACGAAGAAGTCTGAGCAATTGAATTGAATCCAGAGGTCGGAGGCGGAGCCGGCGGTTTTGGCGCTGGAATATTGGCGGCCGGAGCTTTGGTCGCCACGGATTTCACGGCCTCTTCAACCTGAAGCTGCAGCGAAGTTTCCCCGACTTGCAGGAATGCCGGTCCTTCCAGAATCTTTTCTTCCACGCGCTCGTTGTTGACCAGCACATGATTTTTCTGACTGATATTTTTAACGGATAATTTGCCGGCCTGGAAACGGATTTCCAGATGGCTGCGGGACATGCGCGGATCGTTGGCGAAAACCAGATCGTTCTCTGGATCGCGGCCGATCGTCACCAAAGATTTATCAAAGACAAAGGACTTCCCTGGGTTTTTTCCACTGAAAACCGTGATCTTAAACTTCAATGTGGAACCCAAGGCCTTGGCTGCCGTCACGCAGCTCCTCCCTCGGCTTGTTCAGCCGGCGAGATCGTAATCAAATAGTAACAAGCCTCTCCCGCCACCGTGACCGCCTGGCATTGCAGCGTGAACATATGTCCGCTGATTTCCAGACGATCCTGATGCAGTGACATCGTATTGTTCTGAGCGGCCATCACCAGCTCGCCAATATTTTTTTGCAACGCTTGATCCGGCAGGAATCCCAATGCTTGTCCCTGCAAGTTGTGCGTTTGTGTTCCGGTCAAAGCTTCAAACGGAGCATTGATCGACAGAATCGACATCTCCTTCGACAAGAGCATTGCTGGATACCCCACCAGCTGCAATAGATTCACCCACTCGGAATCACGAGTGCTGCCGGATGAGCCCATATCGCCGCCGCCACTGTTCTGACTGCGGGTCAGAAGACTGTTCACCGTTACCAGCGCCTGTTGAAGCAATGGAAATTTGATATTAATCTGAGCGTGATCGCGACCTTCGCGCAAAGCCGAATCGATTTCTTCATTCAGACGGCGGAACGGATACTCGATCAGTTTGTACATGAGGAAGAATAAGACTGCGCCCAAGAACAAGGCGATCGTCAGCATCTGGATGAATAGACTCAGTGCTCGTCCATCGTCGAACTTCAAGGACTCGGTGTCGTAGACAACGACCGCGTGGGCCTTGGCGACGTTTTGTTGCAGCTCTGGATCGTAAACTAGAATCGGACAGCTGGCCGCAATCTGACCGCCGCCCACTTCGGCAGAAACTTCCCGCGTCTGCGCTTTCACCGACGTCACAAAGCCTGCCAAATCCTTCGCCTGCATGCCGGCCATCTCAGGCGGAGCAATGATCGAGCCGTCTTTATTTAAGATGTAAACATGACTGATGCCTTCATCGCGCAGAACCAGATCGGCGCTATAACCCGACATCTCGCCACTGCGAATGGCTTTTTCATTTGAATTGGCCAACGCACGAGCAACTGTGAGGGCTCGTCTGCGGCTTTCGACCCGAATGCTATCCGAGGTGATTTGATTCATCGGGAAGACCGACATCAGCGTCACCAGGAATACAAACACGGCCGCAAAGCCCATGATCACCGCACGGAACTGGAAAACTTCAACCAATCGGTAAAGCCCTGGCATCACCACTTGATGCAGATAATTTTCAGCTTTTTCTTTCCAATCCTGGTGCATAGCCACTGGACCTGCCGCCGGCGCGGCTGGATGACCTGCGCCCGCATGCGGTTGCCCCGCTGCTGGCAAGCTTTGATTGAAAATCTGCGCCGGTTGCGAACTTAGCTGCGAAGGATGCACCGCCGGCAAATGCGAATGCCCCGTCTGTGCCGGTAGATGCTGAGAAATTTGCACCAGATCCATCAGAACCTGATCAATTCCCAATTTATCACCAGCTCGCAGAATCGCCGTTTGAATGCGAACACCATTCACGAAAGAACCGTTGCTGGATTTCAAATCACTGACTGTCACACGATGGCCAGCCACCGTAATTTCCAAATGCTCTTTCGAAACGCCTGAGATATTCAGAACCAAATCGCAGGTCGGAGCGCGGCCGATGCGGGTTTTTCCCTGCTTCAGCGGATATGTCTGTCCGGCCTGGGGACCGTTCAAAAATCTAAGCGCCCACATGCAATTCATCTCCCAGTTTCAGATTCATCCCTGCCATCACACCGGCTTTCACCTCGATGACAGATTTCGCTCCCCAAATTGGCCAGATCATCCGACCTGGCTGTACGTTGGGAATCAGGGCTTTCACCCGACGATCGCGATCGACAAAAATGCAGTCAATCGCATAGTTCATAAAAAACGTGTGAATGCTATTGCCGTCCAGCCACAAACCTTTGTTCAAGGCCAAATCCTTCGTTCCCAAAAGACCAATCCCCCGCGTCCAGAAATTTTGGGCGATCGAAAGATCCGACAGCAAAACTTTTTTCTCGGCATTCATCAACGTCGCCATCACTTGCTGCCCCCGTAGAAGAACTGCAAAATCACCGGACCCAACAGCGCAATGAAGACCGCCGGCATAATGAACAACATCATCGGAAACAGCAGACCTTGCGAAGCTCGTGCTCCGGCTTTTTCGGCACGCACGAAGCGCTCGAGGCGAATTTGCACCGACTGGTCTTTCAAAACCTGCGCGATGCTGGCACCGGTTGAGTCGGCGTCGACCAAGACTGCCACAAAGCTTGTAATCTCAGGAATATCCAATCGCGCCGCCATCCCCTTCAGCGCATCTGCACGGGACGAGCCCAGCTTGATATCGCGAAGCACATTTCCCAGCTCGTCAGCCAGGACACTGTTTTCTGCCTTGTCGACGATTCGCTGAATGGCCGAGATAAAATCCAGACCTGCTTCCGTCGACAGTGCCAAGAGATCTGCGTAGAACGGCAGATCGATTCGCACCGAGGTTTCCCGGTTTCGCTTTTCGCGTTTGGCGTGCATGATCGGCAGGTAATAACCCACAGGAACCATCATGACGAAAATTCCAGGATGAAATCCAAACTCCAGTGCAAAATTCAAAACCCCGAACAGCCCTGGGAACATCACGCCCCACAACAGCTGCAGGCCGATGAACTCGTCGACATTCAATTCACGTGACAACCCCGACGTCAGGATCATCTTGTTCAGTCGCTTGCGGTAACCGGCGTTTTGATATTTCAGTGCGTACTTGACGGTGAACTGATGCACCAGCGGGCGCGAAAAGTTGATCAAGCCGGATTTGGATTTCACCGGCTCGTTTCCGCTGGCCCAAGACAGGAAGTCTTTTTCGGTTTGCGAATTGGACATCAACGAGTTGACGAACGAGTACACGGCAAAAGCCGCGCTCATCAAACCCCCGACCAGCAACAATTCTGCGCTTCCCATTTGTCATCCTTCGTGGGAAATTTTGACCATGAGCGCACGTCCATTCACGACACTCATTTTGGCCTCCGAATCTCCGCGACGAAAAGATCTCCTCGCGCGAGCCGGATTTTTCTTCCACGTTTTCTCAGTTAAAGTATCGGAAAATTTGGAGAAAAACCTGACCGTCGACGAGCAAATTCTTCTCATTGCCAGACGAAAGGCCGAAGCTTCTTTGCGTTCGTATAAGTCGTTGAAAAATGAGCCATTTTTGATGCTCGCTGCAGACACCATGGTGATTCTCGACGGAGAAGCCCTGGGTAAGCCTTCGTCAACTGACCAAGCTTTCGACTATTTAGTCCGTTTGTCCGGTCGTGCCCACGAAGTGAAGACAGCCGTCGTGCTTGTCGAAGGTCCAGTTTCAGAAGACACGCCGATGGAAAATCTCAAAATGAGACAGGCCATCGAGACCACCCAGGTCCACTTCCGCCCGATGAGTGATCGCGAAATCCGCGAGTACATCGAAAGCGGCGAACCCATGGACAAAGCCGGCGCCTACGGAATCCAAGGTCTGGGCGGACAGTTCGTCGAAAAGATCACAGGAACTTTTGATAATGTCGTGGGACTTCCGATGGATCTCGTTCAGCGCATGTTCCGCGAGGGCGGGTGGAAGATTCGGTCGGAAAAGACTGAGAGATAGCTTCCTAACAAACCGTAGGATTCAGCGGAAGCCGAATCCGAAACGTAGATCCCTGCCCCCACACGCTCTGCGCAGAGACCTGACCACCGTGTGCTTCAATAATTCGTTTGGAAATATACATCCCCAAGCCCGTGCCATGCACAGTGGAATCCATCTTCAATCTCTGGAAAGGCTCGAAAAGATTTTTCCGATCGCGTTCGGGAATTCCGATTCCTTGATCGTGAACGAAGAGATTGGCTTGATCTGACTCGGTCGTCACTTCCAGCTGGATATCGCGGCCGTCGCCGTATTTGATCGCGTTGGAAATCAAGTTGGAGACGACCTGCTCGAGACGATCTTGATCCCATTGACCGACTGCCAACTGCGCCGTTTGGTTTTCTTTCAGAATCGCCTTGATTCCTCGGGAGGCCAGCTGGGCTTGGAAACGCGAGATCAGGTTTTTCACCAGATCTAGCAAATGCACGGAACTGATTTCCAGTTTCAGATGATCGTCGTCGATTTTCGAGCGGTCCAGAAGCTTGTTGAAAAGCGGATTCAAGCGCTCCATCTGTCGTTGAAAAGAGCCCAGCGAGCTTCGGATTTTATTCAGATCTGCTTCGTGAATCGAATCACGAGACAGAATTTCGCTCAGCGGTTCCAGCTGCCAAGCAATCAACGACAGTGGATTTCGGATTTCGTGAGCGGCGATCGCCAAAAATTCGTCGCGGGCTTTGATGCTCTTTTGCAGATGTTCGAACTGTTTGGCGGTGTCGATCACGACAGCCAAGCGTTTGGCGACAGACATAGCCGTGTTCAAATCTCTTTCATCATAGGTGCGATCATCCGACAGCATCATGAAACTTCCGATCACCTGATTGCGCGCAAAAAGCGGGATGCACATGTAGGACGAGGACCCCAGCTCCATGATCAGACGAAGGTGTTCGGCACTTTCCGCACGCTGAGCCCACGAAGACTCGGATACGTGCGAAATCAAAATCGGCTGACCGGTGTCGATAACT
>CBIHPB010000056.1:0-14310 GCA_966211485.1 uncultured Bdellovibrio sp. | reverse complement strand
CGCGGTCAGCATGGGGGATGCCATGAACGGTCTTCTGCACGAAGTGATCGTGCATGTGCGGGAAATTCAAATCCCCGATTATCTTCGGAAGGGAAATTATCACGAAGACGCCGACTTCCGCGCGTCGATGAACACCTGGATCAAAAATCTTTGGATCGAGAAAGATAAACTGATCGACCAAATCTTATCTGGGGCTTTGCCAGTCGGATGAAAAAACTTTTCCTGTCAGTCTTAATTCTATGTCTGGCGGGTCTGGTTGGCGAAATCTATCTACGAGCGTTTGATCCTCAGCCCACTTTCCGCTGGTACTCGTACGACCAATCTGGAAATCGTTGGAACAAAGGTGTTTCGGATACCTACTTTTTGCTGGTCCCGGACCTGAAGGGTTACATCACTTTCAATTCACGTGGAGAAAGAGCCGAGCAAAACTTTTCTCTGATGAAAAATAGCGAGGCCAAACGTGTTCTCTTGCTTGGCACTTCTCTGACCATGGGATGGCCAGCAAATCGTGGAGTCAGCGAACTGCTGACGGAGCGTTTTTCGAAATCTGGCGAGAAGGCGGATGTCATCAACTGTTCGACTGGTTATTCGAACCTGGCCACCTTGTTGAACGTCTACAAAGTGCATTGTCCCTATGAATCTTTGGATGCATTGGTGGTGGCGGTTCCGCTGAATGCGTTTGTTGACGGTTTGGCCGCCAATTCATTTCTTTGGGGCGAAAACTTTATCGACGATCCCAGCAAGCTCGCTTACCTTTTGCGATATTCCGAGCCTTCAAAAATTCAGCTCAGCCATGACGAATCTGGGGTTCCCTCTTTTGTGTTGAGCGAAGCCGAGCAAGCAAAGGTGGCGGATTATTACACCGGAAGCTGGTTTTTTTATGATCACTTCCATCTCGCGCGCTTGATTTACAATCGCTACGTTTACACGTCCATCGTCTTTGATAAGACCTTTCAGCGAAATTATAAGGACTATTTCGATCGCAGTTTCAAATCCATGCCGACTTTGGATACGACTTACGGACTTGTGGATCGCTTTCGCAAGATGGCGGGTCCGCAGACAAAATTGATCGTGCTTTTGATTCCGACCTATCACGCAATGATTTTGGAACCCAGCACACGCGAAAAAGTGCTATTGGAACTGCAAAAAGTTCCTCTTTACGAATCGATGTTGAAGTCGCCGGATACATTTATCCAAAAGCACTATGGCAATTTGGGTCTTTATCTGGATGATTACGTCGGAAGACTGAATTCATTTAAGCAGCACTTTGCTGGCAGCGACGTCAAAGTGATTGATATGAGCGATGATTTTAAAAAAAATAGCGAGCTCAAATCCTTGTATGTCAGCGACCAATATCACCTGTCCATGAAGGGACAAGAGGCCCTGGCCGATGCTCTTTTCCGTGAGCTTTCACCGGTTTGGCCGTAATTTATTTTGCACCGTCTTAACTGATATTCAATTTTCGCATATCTTATATTCAATTATATAAATAGCTGAAGTAGACAGATCCCTTGTAGAAGATGTCGTATGTCAATAACGACACTGACAAAGGAATCCACAATGAAAACAATGTTTGCAATTCTCGTTGCGATCTCGACTCAACAAGCTTTGGCTGACACAGCGACGCTGACTCAGGAGCTGAAGAATGACGAAGGTGAAACACTTCTAACTGACAACACCGGCAAGTCTCTTTATGTGTTTGATCTGGATCAGAACAAACCCGAGCCTGCGTGCAATGCAGATTGCGCGGAAGTTTGGCCTCCGTATTTGATCAATCAAGCGGACTTGGCTGCGATCAAAGCTCCGTTTGCGACCATCAAACGCAAAAACGGCAAGCTTCAGCTCACGCATGAAGGTCGTCCGGTTTACACATATGCTTTTGATCGTCACCAGGCTGATGACAAAGGTGATGGTGTCGGCGGCGTTTAGCACTATATCGAAATTGAAGAAGAGCACGAGACACGCTAAAGGGAAACGCGGCACGGCCGTTGCCTCTCAAAATAAAAAACCCGCAATCCTTTTGGAATTGCGGGTTTTGTTTTTCAAGCCAGAGCTTCAAATTAACCGCAGTGGTTAACTTCACGCTTCAGGTTGTTGAACAGCTCAGTTGCGTTCTGAGTTGGAGCAACAACTGTGTTGTAGTTCTGTTGGATCTTTGCAGAGATCGCAGGAACCTGAGTTGAAGCGCAACCGAAAGACTCGATCATCGCGCTAACGTATTCACCTTGGCCAACTGCCAATTCAGATTTCAAAGTTTGGTAGTTGCTAGCAACGAAAGTAGCTGCTTCTTTTTCGTTCGCTGCGAAAGGGATCTGATCGCAACCGATTGTTCCTGAAGTCATACCGAATGAAGGAGGAACGAAAGCGTTCGTTGTTCCACGAGTTGTTGTACCGATCATTGTGCGAGAATCAGTGACCTGCCAGCCCAATCCGCAACCGTCGATCGCGTGGTCGCTACCGCCGCTTTTTGCCATTGCTTTAGTTTGTGCTTGAGCCACGCCAGCTACTGCGACAACTGTCAGAATCATAAAAAACTTTTTCATTTCGAATCCTTCCGTAAAGGTGGTTGTTGTTCGTTACAAAATGTTAGGAAGGGCCGAAATCGAGGTCAACGAAAATGGTATGAGAGGTCCAGGCGCACTTCGGCATAGGTTGGACGCTCTTGCAAAGTCGGAAAAATCCACTCGAGCTTTTGCCTTAGTTCGAGGTTTCGCTCCCATGAATAAGACTGTTGAAAACCGACTTTGGTGAACTGGTCATTCAGACGCGTCGAACCGACATCTTTGTAATAAGATGCTTGCAATCCTAATTTCCAGTTATCGTGGACAGTTGAAAGACCACCTGCTTCAAAGCTAGGCAAAAACCTCCAGCCTCGAGGCAAATTGGGATCGAATTCATTATGCAGGGTCAGAAATTGGTACAAGATGTGATCGGGACCGAGGATCTCTTCACTCAGTCCAATCCCCACTTCCCAAGTCAACGCACGACAATTTAAACAACCAAAATCTTTTGGCGATTTAAAAGCTCCTAGGAACTTCCATGAGGGATGAAAATCAAGGCGGCTGAGAGGAGTCAGCGAGGTAATCTGTACTCCACCTAATTCTTCGAGATTGTAGTTTTTTATTTCCGGCCGATAGCGCAGCTCAAACCAAGGAAACAAAATTTCGGAATATTTTTTGAATCCCAAATCTTTGTTGTAAAGGTCGTGATAGGCCGATTTCATTTTGACGCTGTAAAATGCATGCGCATGCGAATCGGCATCAAGTTCGGCTCCGCCGATCGTCACAAATGCGTAGGCATCGTGACCTAAATCCGGACGAGTCTCTTCGGTGATTTTTGGTAGCTCTGGCAAAGTCACAGTCCCGAGGCTGGCGCGCTGGACAAGCATTTCATCCCAATGTTTTTTTTCGTCTGCCGTGAGCTCGCCCTTTTTCAACTGGCGCTGATAGTCCATGTAAGCGCTGCCAGTTTCCAGCACCAAGGCATCGGAAATCGTCGAGGCCTGGACTTTATTTTCGATCAAATTGAAAAACGAATCTCGCTGCCCGCTTTCCAGTGTGGAATATTTTTGCAAAAGCTTTTTCCGCAAGGCCGGACGAAACTTCACTTTGCGAACGATGCCAGGATCATTGAAAAAATTTTTCACCTGCTCGCCAGGGATGACATAAATGGTGTGCGGATACAATGTCCACTGCGGTTTGACCGCTTCCATAATTCGGGCCATTTGATAAGCACAGTTGTCGTCAAAAAAATAGTAATCAATTCGGCCGGTGGTTTCCAGTTCCCAAAGATGCTTCAAGAAAAACAAAGTGTCCGCTTTGCTGAGATTCAATTCGTATTCCCACAGATCGCGGCTTTCGGCTTTGATGTATTCATTGAGTTTTTCGTAGTACGGCTGGATCGACCAGTTGCCATAGTAGCCGCCGAAAACTCCGAAGTAGAAAAAGGCAAAAGGATTTTCATCCGGTGGAACCTGGGCCGCGAAATTCACGCCGTTATCTAGAAGGTCCGAACCGCGCTCGGAATTCACCTTCAAAAACAAGTGCCCGAACATCGAGGCTGGGTTGTTGGTGTAAGCCGATGAAAAAATCAGACTGACGGAAGAAGGGCTGTTAAACCGAGTGAGAAATTCATCCCATTTGGCGCAGGCTTCTTTCGGATATTGCAGACCCAGTCTCTCGGTCAGAAATTGCATTCGCGCCTGAAAAGCACATCGAGCCGGCTGCTTGAGCGGCCCCACCAAGCGATTGGTTTGAAAAGCATCGAGCGTTGCCCTTAGCTCGGCGGCTGGATCTTTGCGGCCCGTGGGAGAGAGAAAGAAATCCCCGCCATCGACCTCGCTGACATCACCGGGTTTAGAATTTTTTTTGTAGTGAAGCAATAGCTTCCACTGCGGATCCTTGAGGACTTCTTCCAGTTTTAATTCACTTGCGTCGGCAAAAGAAGTCGATGCCACTACTATAAGAACGCAAAAGAAAAAAATATTTCGCATCATTTAAGGAGCCGTATAAGCGCGAGCCGGAGTCCCGACTGAGATCTGCTCGGGACCTTCATCCCAGCTGACTTTGCTGACATCGTAAGGGCCGATTTCTTCGAATTTTTTTCCAGCTAAATGAGTGGCCAAACGATTCTGTGCCTCTTCGATGATCATCTTTTTCTGAATCACGGTCGGCATCGTGAGATAATACCAGCAAGATCCTCCCCAGAAAATTCCCGTAATCCAGCACAAAGAGGAATGGGCCCCGCCGACCGGATAGGTATTGATGTAAGTGTAGCTTTGTGGCTGACCGTCAACTGTGACTGTCGATTCGTACTTCATGCGAATAGTGGTGCAACCCAAAACAGCAGTGACGATCAAAGAGAGAATGAGTTTTTGCAGCAGATTTTGCATAGAGAAAAAGTCTCGTGCTTTTTGAAAATCGTGTCATCTGAAAAGGTCACAACGCAAAGGGGAATAATGCCTCGGTTGGAAAGATGATGCCCACCTAAATTCGTCTATAGAGGGAACGAGTTTTGAACCTTTTGAATATGCCTTACGGAAGGGAGGCTATATGCAAAACAAGGAAAGCATGAGCCACAGATTAGGCGATTCAATAGAACGTGTGGGGCAGAAAATTTCCGATAAGGGTGCTCCCCGTGTCGGCGAAGCTGTCCGCAAAGTTGGCGATAAAGTCGAACATCTTAGAGACAAGAAACCTATGACTGAGGACGACAAAGGTACCTGGTAAGGCAGCAGATTCCTGGAAGGCTTTGCGGCCTTCCAGGATCTGATATTGAAATCAATTAGTAGCAGTTTCCTGGAGCACAATAAGTGCCCGAGTAATAACGGCAAGTCTCAAGCGCATTTCCCATTGCTTGATCATAAGTCCAACCTGAACCTTCGTACCAGCGACCATAGTAATCATCGCGCGCATAGCAAGTGTAACCATACTGTGGAGGACGCGGTGGACGATCGGGACGGCCTGGGCGACCTGGTCTGCCAGGTCTTCCCGGACGACCCGGTCGGCCTGGACGCCACATGTTTCCATCACGATCCTCAACTTGGTAGGAAGCCGAATCATCTTGAGTAATGTCTTGGTCGGCGGACTGGTCCGTCATTTGTGCCATTGCAACCGGAGCTGCAAAGCTGACTGCAATCAGTGATGACAGCAAATATTTTTTGAACATGGTTTCTCCTTTTTTTTAAATACCTAACCAGGTCCGTATCGAGGCCCGAAAATCCAGTCAATTGGAAAGCAAATGAGGCTTTCGCAAGTGGTTTTCAGTTCGCAGTTTTTTAAAAACATTCAGACACTTAGGTTCTAAACACGGCTATTAAGATTGTCTTTTGGCGCAGACCGAAATCTGACTTTTGTCGTGGTCCTGTCGGCCCTTGCTAGCCTTGATTGAAATCAGCAATGCCTTCATCATCATGAATGGGGGAATTCATGATCAAAATCGACACCTTGAAAAACATTTACCTATTTAAAGACATGACAAATGACGAGCTGAAAAAAGTCGTCAAGGTTTGTGCCCGACGTGAAGCCCTGGCCGGACAAGAAATTTTCATCACCGGCCAGCCGGCCACTGCGTTCTTCGTGATCCAGCAGGGCACTGTTAAAATTTTTCGAACCACATCAAAAGGTGATGATCTGCAACTGACCACGCTGGCCACTGGCGGACACTTTGGCGAGATGCCATTTCTGACCGGTGAAACCCGCACGGCGACAGCTCAGTCGACTGAGACGACTTACTTGATCGAAATTCCTTATGATGGATTGCGTGCGCTTCTTCAGGAAGACGTGCACATTTCAGATAAATTCCATCGCGCTTTGGCCCGATTCCTGTCTTTGCGATTGCAGAACACGACGGGTGATCTCAGCCAGGCGAAAGAATCACTGGCTCGCTAATCTCGGAATCTGGTGGTCTTAAGAGACCTTCGGAAATTTCAAAGTGATTTTATCTTTAGTGCTTTCGACTTGCACTTTCTCGGCATCCGTTCCGGCCGGTGCCGGGAAACTGCGATGGAATGTCGAGACCATGGCGGCTCCATCTTCTGAATCTTCCGGTTTTTGTTCGACTTCACCGGAAATCGTGATCTGCCCGTTTTCGATATTCACTTTCAATTTATTCTGATCAACACCTTTAACGAAAATATCCAGGTAGACGAATTTATCGTCTTCACGCTGCTCGACTTTCCCAGCGTTGTTACCGGTAAAGCCAGGATGAGCCATCATGCCGCTCATCATCTGCTGCTGCATTCGCTGCATTTGCACGAAAGGATCCATCTCTTGATCATCCCCGAATGGATCTTCGAAATTCATTTGATGGCGGACATTTCGAGTAGGCTCTTGCTGAGCGCTGAGACTTGGAAACCACCGGCCCAGAATTTTTTGGCCGCCCCAGAAGCTGGCCATACCGAGGACGAAAAAGAAAACGGCAAAGACGGTTTGGTTGGCAAAAGATTTTCGCATGGAAACTCTCCTGTTTCTAATTCTCCAATTGATAGTGCTCGAAACACTGTCCGCATTGAATGCGCGGATCTTTTCCCAGCAGATATTCGCTGGCCAAAGGTTTTTCACATTTCAGACACGGAACGGATTCGGAAATTTCGAGTCGAGCTTGGATCGCATTGGCTTTGATAGCGGTGACCACGGTCAATAACAAGAACACCGGGACCAGAACAAAGTGCGCCACCGGAATAAATACGGAAACGACGGCTAGACCTAGGAATAAGAAAAATTTTTTTGCCACATAAGTCATTTTTTCTTTTGCGGACAGAGAGATGGATCGAGCCCGAATCTCTCGATTCTTCGATTGATTGCTTGCCAAAATAAGTCTCATGGAGCGCCCATATTGCTCTTTTAAAATTAATTAACCAAGGATTTTTTCGGCCTGTGGCTTGACAGTTTCAGTCGCGAAAACACTTTTGTTATATCTCCCGTTGATAACGCACCCGTTTCAATGGGAAAACCTAAGGATCAGGAGAAGTGTTATGACACGATCGTGGTGGCATCAAATGCGTCATCGATTTATTATTCTCGTGGGATCATTGGCAATGCTGATGGTCGCTTCTGGCCTGCACCTCAAACCACCTTCAGCGAATTTGGACTCGAACCTAGATACAGCGGGCTCACATCATGCGATTCACAATATGGAACTGCAGAAAATCAAGGATCGTATTCAGCGACGATTGCTGGGTCCGAAAAAGGATCTGCAAGAGCCAAAATCGCAAAGCTCGATCTCGTCCTCTTAAAATTTATGCCGCTTTTTTGGGGGCAGACAGTTTGTAACCGGCTCCATACACGGATGTAATTGCTAAGGGCGAATCGGCGAGATGCTTGCGCAAATGGGACACATGCGAATCGACGGTTCGATCCGTAACGGACACTCCACTGCCCCACACGGCTTCGATCAATTGTTCGCGACTTAGAACGTGATCCTTGTGCTTGATCAAGTGAACAAAGATTTTAAATTCCAAAGTCGTCAGCTGAAGCGTTTTTTCGACGCCACTTGACGCGTAAGAAACTGACTGCTTTTCCATGGAAATGGTAAAGCCATCCGTCTTCAGAACATTTTCACGACTGCCATTGCGCTCGAGCTTGCGAAGCTTGGCCTCGATTCGGGCTTTGAAAACAATTGGATCAATTGGTTTGGTAATATAATCATCGGCGCCTAACGAATAACCGGTCACTTTGTCAGCGGACTGAGTCTGCCCAGTGAGTAAAACAACCGGAATCCCATCGGCCATCACCGTGTTTTGAAGCTCGAGAAGAAATGCGAAGCCATCGCCATCCGGCAGCTTCACATCCAGAAGAACCAAATCATACTGTGATTTCGAAAGATGGTCGCGAGCTGTCTTGAGATCTCCAACAATATGAATCTCATGCTGAGACAAGCAAGCCGTTACGATTTTTTGGTTCCCTATTTCGTCTTCAATTAAAAGAATTCGGCTCACCGTAGTCTCCAAATCATACATCGGAAGATCCGGTCTGCATTTTAAGTGGACCTAGGTCCAGGTCTCGAGATGAGACGGCAATTGTGGAGGCAATTTCATGATTGGCGCAAAGTTTCCTAACCTTCCCATCGGATACTGATCTCAGTTAAGGAGCCCCGATTATGGAAAAGAATATGCGGTACGTTTTGCTGATGGAAATAATCATGTTGTGCTTGATGATGACGGCTTGTGGGCCGAATAACGCGGCAGCTGATGCAACAGAGATAATACCTTCTGTGACTTCACCGGTTTCAAATCAACCAGCAACACCAGCTCAACCGGTTTTGATTTCAGAGCCAGTGGGTGTTATTGTTACAACTCCAGAGACGACAACTCCGGCTGTTGTGAGTTCGGTTGAGCCGACGGTTATCGGAACAATCGAGCCAACTGAAACCACTCCGGCTGCCCAGATCATCGAGCTGGAAACTCCGGCACAAGTTGTGGATGTTCAGCCAGTTTCTGAGCCAACACCTTCAGTTGAAGTTCCTGCAGTAGCTCCTATTACATTGCCGGAATTAGATCCAACTCTAGTTGCAACACCAGCTCCTGCACCTGTTGGCGAGACTCCAGCTGTTCAACCCATTCCACCTGCAATCGTTGCAGTTGCCGTGACAATTCCAGAACCAGTTGTCACGCCGGCTCCGGTTGAGGATTCGATTGTCGATGTGGGATCTGGTGATGGTAACGATCAAGATCCAACCTACATCAACCTGCAAGGAAGCTGCTTTGGTAAGAAAAATGCGGGTTTCATCTGGTACCACAAAAAATTTCCGTCAAAGAAAAAGAACGGATCAGTTTCTTGCAGCAATGGAAATTACAATGTCCGTATCAAAATCAAGAAGAAAGACCTGAATCAAATCCTGGTTCAAACTTTGTTCTTCGATTAAGCGGGAGGAAGTCCTGACGAAGACTTCGTCGCAGCCCTTCCATTTCGATTCTTCTCGATCACCGCAACCAAGATCAGACAAAAGGCAAACAGGCGCATCAAATACACCCAGCTGGAAGCCTCCACTATTCCATCCTCAGCCGTTTTTGAAAACTGACGCGTCAGAAGCAAAACAATTCTTTCCCCAGCCAAAATCAAAAAAGCACTGCAAAAATAAAGAAAGAACCGGTCTCGGGATGCTTGCCAGATTTTCAAGAAGAACAATCCGCAGGCACTAAAGGCAACCATCGCAGCCCCGGATAAAAATTCAGCCAGTCCGATCATGTCATCTCCCAAAGCAAACCTGTCAGCAAAAGAAAAGATCCGGCCGCGCTACACAGGTTTCTCCACACTTGGCCGTGGAATTCGTAATTGGGAAGAATGATCAAATCGATCACCAGAATGGCATTTCCGATCGTCAAGATCGTAAAGCACAGGCCACTCCAAAGAAGCAGACGAGCCTTGCTGCGTCGATAGCCAAGCAGAAACTGAAAGGCACATCCTGCGCACATCAAAGCACAAAGAATGTAAACCAATTCTGCCATTTAATTGTCCTCTTCTTTCGCGTCGGATCCGGAGATCACAAACGCATCTGCGAAGCTCTTTGCCCGCTTCATGGTTGAGAAAATCAATTGTAGAATCGTGTGCCTTCGGACCTTGTACTGTCCAATTAAGTTTTCGATTAGAAGATGAAGTTCGGTGTCAGCGGGATGATACTTGAAAGCTCCGCCTTCGTTCGTGACGGCCAATCCCAGGTGTTGCATGACGGACAGGCGTTTACCGGCGGATGAGACACTGGTGCGCAGCTCTTCGGAAAGCATCTTAGCCGTCCACCATTTTTCTTTGTGTTCGAATAAGAGAACAATTGTGTCCAGCTGCTCGACCGAATCGATATGCTGAAATAGAAACTGCCGCACATTTTCGGGAAGATCACCAGCGGTCAATGCAGAGCCTTTTGTTCCATCGAATGTCGTCGATGATGGAAAAGAACTTTTCTCAGCAATTCATCGCGGCTGATCGGCTTTACGAGGTGATCATCGCAACCGGCAGCCAGGCATCGCTCGCGCTCTTCTTTCAGCGCATGTGCCGTCAAAGCCAGAATTGGTTTATTAAATGAGTGCTGGCGTAGTTCACGTGTCGCCCTGTATCCGTCCAGAATAGGCATCTGAATGTCCATCAGCACGACATCGAATTTTCCTTCCAGTGCCTGCTGGATGCCGATCTTTCCATTTTCAGCGATTTGAACTTTGGCTCCTGCCGCCTGTAAAAACTGACTGAGAAGGTCTTGATTGTCATGCGAATCCTCGACCAACAAGACGCTGAGATCTTTCAAACTTGAGCCAGCGCCCAACCGGGCAAAGCCTAAGTCGTTCTGCTGCAGCAAACCAACTTTGTCGACAAACTGAACATTGTCCAAGGCGCCGACATCAATGCTGACAACAAAAGTACTGCCTTTGTTCAAAGCGCTTTCACTGAGAGTGACATCACCACCCATTTTGTTTGCTAGTTTTCGAGAAAGCGAAAGACCCAGACCTGTTCCCCCATATTTGCGGGTCGTGGAACTGTCGGCCTGAATGAACGGCTGAAACAATTGCTTGGCTTGCTCTTGAGAAATCCCAACACCTTGATCCGCCACTGAAATCTGAAGACTTGTTCGGCCTTTGAAAGATCGAATACTTTTCACGCGAATGTTGACTTCGCCTTTGTCCGTAAACTTGATGGCATTGCCGACAATATTGAAGAGAATTTGGCGTAAACGCATCGGATCCGAGTGTATGATCAAAGGAATGGCACTTTCTAAAGTCGCATTGAGACGAATTCCTTTCAGCTGCGCCTGATGCTGGAAAGACTGTAAGGCATTGAAAAGAAAATCTGGCAAAGAGAATGGAACTTTCTCGATATCTAAATGGCCCGCTTCAATTTTCGAAAGATCCAGAACATCGCCAATCAAGCGCGACAGAAGCTCGCCATTTTTCTGAATGGTGGCCAGATACATCTTTCGCTCTTCCGCAGGAAGTTCTGGTTCTGCCATGAGCTCGGAAAATCCAAGGACCACTCCCAGCGGAGTGCGAATCTCATGGCTCATATTCGCAAGGAAATTGCTTTTTGCTTCGTTGGCCGCCACAGATTCTTCTTTGGCACGGACCAAGTCCTGCTCCATATTTTTCCGGTCTTCGAGATCGGTCAGGGTTACAATCCAAGATCCAGCTTCCCCGCCGGCATAGAGATCCGGCACACATCGAAGCATATGCCAGCGATAAGCATTATCCAACTTGCGCAAAAGACGGCATTCACTGTCAAATGGCTCGCCCATATTAAGCTGAGTATGAAGCTGCTCTAGCAGATCGGGCAGATCTTCAGGGTACACCATCGACTGCCACCCTTGTCCGGCGCTTTGCTCTAGCGTCAGACCCGAATACTCTTGCCAAAGACGATTGCAGTACTCCAGCGTCCCATCAGTCTGAAATTTCCAGATGATATGCGGAATGGAATCGGCCAGATGCCGATAGCGATTCAGACTTTCCAGCTGAAGCGTCGTGATTTGCCGAGCCCGGTCTCGGATCTCGCTTTGACGAAGTTTTTCTGCCTGATCCAAAAGCAGCAAAGTCTTTTGATACAAATCGACAAACGCCGACACTTTGAGATTCAAGACGAAGGGATCGAAAGGTTTAAAAATGTAATCGATCGCGCCAGTTTGGTATCCGCGATGAACGAATTCTTCTTCTTTGTTAAGGGCCGTGACAAAAATAACCGGAATATCCTTCGAACGCTCGCGCTGCTTGATCAGATTGACGGTTTCAAAGCCGTCCATCCCGGGCATCTGCACATCCATCAAGATCACGGCAAAATTCTGGCTCAGAACCGCCGCCAGGGCATCGTGACCAGAACGGGCCTTGACCAAATTGTACTTTGGATTTTTCAGGACCGCTTCTAAAGAAAGAAGATTCTCCTCGTGGTCATCCACAAGGAGAATGTTCACCTTCTGACTAAGGGGCATGAGCTTTGGCCTCGTCACTTCGTTTTAGCCAGATATTCATCAGTGAAAGAAGCTTCTGAGCATCCACCGGTTTGGTGATATAATCAGATGCTCCTGCCGCCAGACATTTTTCGCGGTCACCTTTCATGGCTTTCGCGGTCAATGTCAGAATCGGCAAGTTTCGATACTTTTCAATACTGCGAATTCGAGTCGTCGCTTCGATACCATCCATTTCAGGCATCATCACGTCCATCAAAATCAAATCGAAGTTGTCTTTTTCCTGAAGCATCTTCAATCCGACTTTGCCGTTTTCGGCATAGCTGACTGTCATTCCGCGGCCTTCAAGAATGCTGGTGAGAGCAAAGATATTTCGCATATCATCGTCGACTAACAAAATATGACGTCCGGAAAAGTCCGCATCTGTTGGCAATGCCGGGATTTCCACCGTCGCTTCTGTTTTTGCAGGCCCCTTGTCTTCAGCCGCACCTTTGTAGCGTTGAGGCAGAAGCAATGTGAACGTGCTGCCTTTTCCAGGCGAGCTTTGCACTTCGATAAATCCACCCAACAACAACGCGATTTCGCGGCTGATGGTCAAACCGAGTCCTGTGCCACCGTATTTTCGGCTGGTTGTCCCATCGGCCTGCTGGAACGCTTCGAAAATCAGCTTTTGCTTTTCTTCCGGAATTCCAATTCCCGTGTCGGTCACCGAGAAGGCCAGAACACGCTTGGCCTGATTCAAGCTGTCCATTGGATACTTGCGATGCTTGTCCGCCAAAGCCACTTGCAAGGTCACTTTTCCTTCGGCTGTGAACTTGAAGGCGTTCGACAGCAGATTTTTCAGGATCTGATGCAAACGGTTGTTGTCCGTGAACATCATCTTCGGCACGCCTTGCATGATATCCACAGAGAAATCCAGAGACTTGTGTTGGGCCACTGGTCGGAAGTTCTGCTCCATGTTCTCGCTGAGGTCGCTGAGACTGATCTCGCGCGGCTCGATCGGCATCTTTCCGGCTTCCACTTTCGACAGATCCAGGATCTCGTTGATCAAAGACAGCAGATCGTTTCCGGCCGAGTAAACGGTCGTCGCAAACTTGACCTGTTCAGGCGTAAGATTCTTATCCTTGTTTTCAGCCAATGCCTTCGACAGGATCAACAAGCTATTCAGCGGCGTTCGCAATTCATGCGACATATTCGCCAAGAATTCCGACTTGTATTTGGAAATAAGGGAAAGCTGTTCGGCTTTTTCTTCCAAAGACAAGGAAGCCTGCTCGACTTCTTGGTTTTTGACTTCCAGAAGTTTCGCTTTGTCTTCCAGTTCCTTCGCTTGCGCTTCCAGCTCGGCGTTCGACCGCTGCAGCTCTTGCAGAAGTTCTTCCGTACGCATTGAACTTGAGATCATGTTCAAGATAACACCGATGGAATCCATCAGCTGATCCAAGAAGTTCAAATAGTTCGGCGAAAAGCGTGTGAAGCTCGCCAATTCAATGACCGCCTTCAGTTCACCCTCAAACAAGACTGGCAGAACAACCACGCTGAGCGGTTTTGCCTCTCCCAGGCTTGAAGCCACGTAGACATAATCATCCGGTACATTGGTCAGCAGGATGCGTTTTTTCTCAAACGCGCACTGGCCGACCAGAGATTCTTTCAGTTTGTATTTGTTCGCCACATTCTTACGAACCGTGAAGCCGTAACTTGCAACCAGATTCAATGTGGGCTCGCCCGCTTCTTGGTCCATCATAAAGAATGTTCCATGCTGAGCATCGATCAACGGAGTCAGCTCGGACATGATCAACTGGGCAACCGCTGTGATCGAACGCTGACCTTGCATCATACCCGAGAACTTGGCGAGATTGGTTTTCAGCCAGTCTTGCTCGGTGTTTTTCATGGTGGTGTCTTTGAGGTTCGAGATCATTTGGTTGATGTTGTTCTTAA
>CBIHPB010000055.1:0-14355 GCA_966211485.1 uncultured Bdellovibrio sp. | reverse complement strand
CAGCTCTCGAGGCGCCGAAATGCGAAGAGATGTGGACGAGATCACTCGGGCCTTGAGGCAGCTTGCCCCGAGCGACAGCTTCAATTCCGAAATCGCCAACGCTGGATCTGCCGGCCATGTGCGCATGGCCATGCCAGTGCTGACCAGTCAATCCGACTTGAATGCTGTTCTGAACTTCTTTGCGAACCAAAATATTCCAGTGACCACCCATCAAGTGTTGGGTGCCAACCGCATCAGCACGTTGGGATCGAGCAAAGTCGGTGAAGCTCCGAACTCATTTGCTCAGGCGCAAAAAGTTTTCGATGCCATCAACCAGTTGCAAGCAGGCGCGGTTGCGACCCAGCCAATCGACGGACCTGTGCAAAGATTTGTGGTCAGCATGTCGGCTCATATGGACAACTACATTCCTGCTCACCTGCAGGCTTTGATTGATGGTGAGCCCGTTCACATTCCACTGAGTCAGTCGGTTCCGCCAGTCCAACAAACAACTCCAGCCGGTCTTGGCACCGTCAATGCGACCGAAGCCAGTCAAATCCGCGATGTGATTTCAAAGATGAACGGCAATCCGGCTGAACTGAAAGCAGCCGACGCGGCCCAAATCAAGCAGCTGCGCGATCGTCTGAACAGTGCAGAAAGCCTCAGCCCAGCCGAGCGAGAAATTTCGAAGCTTGTCAATCAGGCTTGGAATCTGGTCGGCGAAACTTATCAGAAACAATTGAACAACGATCCGGGCCTGGCCCTGGCCAAAGCGCAAGGACGTGGTGTGGAGGCCGATTTTGTTGCAGCCCAAGATGTGGGTTTGGTGAAACCAAGTTCCGAGCTGAAAACCGCCATTCAAGATGCAATGGCCGCATTGGATATTGTTTCCGGTGCGGGTCCTCAGCAGCTGGTCAATCGCGAGATCCAGGGATTGATCGCAAATGGAAATATGCGATTCTCGATGCCAGCTCTGCAAACTCAAGAGGAAGTGACCGCCGTCCGGGACTTCTTTGCAAGTCACGGCATGACAGTTGATGACAAAGTGATCCTGGCGGCCAACCGATTGAGCATGCTGGCCACCATGCGCATTGAAGATGCAAAAAATTCTTTCCAAGATGCTCAGCCGTTATTCAAAGTGATGCAGACCTTGCCGTCCCATGAGATCGCCAAAATCTCTGCCACCAGTCCCGAAGGACAATTGATCCAAAACATGCTGGTGCATCTGAATCATCATATTGCCACAGACGTTCAAAAGCAGGTGGCCTCGGCCACAGGAGGCACCGGTGCCGCTGATGCGACGGTGGTTCACAGCAGCCCCGCGTTTGAAGGCGAAGACCGCCGTTCGAATGCCGGTCTCGAACCCCAATTCGAACGCATGAGCGAAGTTCAAATGCCCGGTTTGCCAGAAGGCCTGAAGGTTTATGAAAATCGTGCCGCCAATGGTGAAAAATTTCTGACTTTCCAGTACGTCGTCCAAGTCGAAGGCCAACTGAAAGTCAAAGAATCTATTTTACCGATCGATCCGCTGACCCAGATGATTGATGCGACTCTTCCTTCCGGGAAAAAATTTGCCGAGCTGTGGATCACCGCCAACGGTGGCCAGGCACACGCAATTTTCGCAGACGTCGGAAATCTGGGCTTTGTAAACAAAGAAATGGCCGGCCAGCGTGAGGCCGGTGATGCCTACCTCACATCGACCGCCAATATGATCCGGGCCGTGACCGGTGAAAACTCGGTCTCATTTAAGTGGGGCGGGGACGAATTGGTGACTTTCACGACAGAAAAAGATTCCATGAAAGTCCAGGCCATGGCGCAGGCCATCTCGGACGGAGTCCATGCCCCGGACATCCATAAAATTTTCTTGGATGAAAAGAAAGTCCGCGCCGAAGCCGTGCGCGCAGAAATCTACGGGAAATTCCCAGCGGCCGATCCACGTGCTTATCAAACGGCGGTGGCAAATGCCGGGAGCGAAGAAGAAAAAGCCAAGCTGACGGCCGAGCACAAACAAGCTCGGGCTTTGATGGCTTCTTCCGGAATTTTTGATATCTACAAATCATTCCCAGCGGCCAAGCCTGAAACCTACCGAATGGCGATGGCCGAAATCGGCAAACGCGAACTGGCCATGACGCCAGACGAACGGGCCCAGAATGCTGCAAATCTCGCGCAAGAGCGAACCGAGCTGACCGAGAAGTTTGAAAGAGCTCAGGCCGAAATGCGATCTTCATCTCTGTATATGAGCCGAACAGCCACAACCGACTTTAAAGAGAAGTTCGTGCCTTACAGTCGCGAGACGATCTCGGTCGGTGTGACTGCGATCGGCGTCGGCGACAGCAAAGAAAATGTTTTGCTGCGCTCGGAAGGTCAGGCCACGTTGGTCAAGCGGGAAGTGAAAGAGCATATGAACCAAGATGCTTCCAAATATTTGGGAAGCGAACCCAGTGCGGATCGCAAGATCGAGTCGACCTGGGAGCCCACAATCTTGATGCCGTCATCGGCCCCCGCGACAGATGCAGCACCTACAGGGCTGCGGGCCGTGACGCCGGATTTGCCATTGGTCACCGAAGAGCGAATTGGCCAGATCGGTCGTTTCGACCGCTTTGATGTGGGTGTTTATCAAGATGAAATCGGAAATATCAGCTACAAGCTGGAAGATTACCTGACCGATGCCTCTGGGAAACGACAAGTGGTTCATTACGAAGTTCCGCTGAACGGCAACACCGGATTTATGGATGCCAATAACGTCCATGCCGAGCGCGTGCTGCGCGCCGTGGTTGAAGAGCAAGCTCCGCAAGGGTTGGTGATGCTGGATGCTTGGATCCTGCAAAAGGTGAATTACTTTGCGGCTGGAACCGGAGCCGGTGATCTTTTCCTTGAGTCGGTCGGCAAAGCGATCAGCAGTGTGCTGGAAAAAGAAAATCTGCCATTCAAATTGGCAGGGCCGAAATTCTTGCTCGAAGTCGGACAAACAAATCTCACAGCTTTCGAAAACAGCGTCGAGAAAGCCCTGGAAAATAGTGCTGAGATCAAACAGATGTTCGCCGATCAGCGTGCATATTTGGAAGCCATGCTGGAAACCAATCCAAACGACAAAGAGCTGCAGGGTCACCTCAGAACTTTGAATGATCTGGAGACCCATTCTTTGGTTCTGATTTCATCGCTCAGAACCGAGACCGGCAATCGACTCGAAGATGTGAAAAAGAAAATGTCAGACGATATCTCGGCCCAAGAAAAGGTCGCCAAAGCCGAGGCCACCGCCCGGCTTCTTCAGGCGGCGAACCAAGCCGAGGCCGGGGAGGAAACCCCGCCAAAAAAAGCGGCGGGGGATTAGAAACGCCCCCAGTTGCCCCGGCAAAGGCAACATCAGCTCAAGCGCAACTGACAGAGGAGAACGAGGAGACCCTCTCGCATGAAATTGAACATGCGCAAAAGGCCAAGCAAAATCCGAGCGGAAATCCAAATTTCGTGCGCTTTTCATCCAGTCATGACGATATTCCGGTTCACAGCCGAACGGATGGCTATTCCTTCGACGAAATGAAAACGGCCAGCCTCGAGCAGCGGGCTCAAATGATTGCCGATTCGAAATCAGTCTTGAAGTCTCTGACAGCCGAGTCCCTGAAAGCAGCTTCGATCATCAAACAACCTTACGCCGCCGATCCGCAAAATTTCATGCGCTATCAGATTCAAATCAATCCGACACGCGCCATGTCCATGGTTTTGCCTGCCGGACTGAACCGAGTCGGAGTTCTGACTCAAATTCCAAAGCTGATAGAGGCGATGACAAACGAGCTCAAGGCGCAGCAGATAAAGCTGGATCAGGACCTTCGCGCCCGGCACGATTTTGAGATCGTGTCGTTAGATTCTGAATCCGGCCGTCAGCAAAGGCCTCGTGCCTGGAGCGATCCGTCCCATGCCGCATCCCCTGATTTGCAAATTCAGGCTTGGCATTTCCAAATCGACGGCAAGTCCGAGAACACGGCGAAGATTCGGAAATTTGTAATCGATGCTCTGCAAAGGGGAGAAATTCTCGACGGAAGAATTCTGAAAAAATCATCCAGCGGGACGATTTATTCGATTAAGCCGGTTCTGATGGAAATTGAAAGAGGCGGCGTTCGAATGACCGCCATCTGGAGAACAGGTTTCGGCGTCATCGAGAATGTGGAAAGCAATCTCGCCTCGCAGACACTCGACAATCATTTGGAATCCATGTTGGTTCCATTTACGGCCGAGCGCATGTTCAATGGTGTCCGTGGCAGTATCCAGTACTGGATGAATGGTCTCGACTCTTCTGGCAATCTGAATTCCGTCGCTTGGTTCCGTGCTTTGCAAGGTCATTTCGATGCGAAAGCTGAAAACGAAAGCGGGCTTGGTGGAATCTCGGTGCTTTGGGATAATGGTTCAGCCTTCAGTGAAGACTTCCAAATTTCCGAAGGCTCGGTCGACCGGTTCAACCGCATTTTCGAACACGCTGTCGTGCTTGCTGAAAATGGAAATCTGTCGGCGCTGTCAGCGATTTTGCCAAACCACGTTGTGTTCAAGAAGCTGCTGGCCACGACGGACGAACAGTGGCTCGAGCTTTTCAAGGGCCAGCTCAATATGACTCAGGTCTATGCGTTTATGAATCGAAAAGATGCCGTCGTTGGGCAGATTAAGAAGGCCGTGATTCAATTTGGCGAAGAGATTTTAGCTTCATAAGCGAACATCCTGTATCCATTCTGGAAACACGACCCCAGTCCTAGGCAAAGTTTGCCGAAAGCCCGAGATCCGTTCTCGACCGGACCTCGCCAAGACTTCGAAATCTCTGCAAAGATGCCTAAAATATTGGAGAAGGGGCCACTCCATTTGAACAACCCAAATCAGAATCCAAAACCCTTTATTCCATCTGCCGAACATCGTTGGGGATTGGCGCGCATTTCCACCAAAAAATTATGGGTGGGTCTCACCGAGCGCGAGTTCTCGTTGTTGTACGAGTGGGTGGCGAAAAAAAATCCTAGCGATTGGCTGATGTGGATGGGCGGTTGGCCCGAGTGGAAACCGTTGGCGAGCCAAGAAAAAACCTGGAATTACCACATGCCTCGCTTTGACGAGGACTCACCGCAGCCACCGGATATGCCAAGGAAAGTTCCCAAGTGATTTCATCGCGGCCCAAAGCTTTCGCAAAATGCATTTTATCTCTGATTCTGTTCTCAGGATCCATTGCTTCCGCACAAAAAGCGCCGGCTGGCGGTACGGCAGCCCGGAAACCCGCGCAAGCCTCAGTGCCGGCCCTGATAGACCGCGAGTCTTTCTATCTGGAAATGCGCAACGAGCTGGACAAGTCTCTCAAGGGAACTGTGCACAACCGAGTCGAAAAAAATGTGAAGCTCGATAATCTGTTGGCCGCGTCTCAAGATCCATGGTCCCTGACGTGGACGAACAAGGGCACTGAGACCATGTACGAGTACAACGCCGCCAATGATGCTCCGCCTTTGCGCGATCTCACTTCAACACTGACGCTGAAATACGAAAACCAAAAAGGATTTTCAGCGCAGGTCTACGGCGATTACTATGACAACCGCGAGCTCGGTGAAGCGCAGGTGACCCGCTATTCTCGCAGCAATTACGGCGTCACGCTCAGTCAGGATCTGGTGGCGATCTTCAAGAAAAGTGCCTTCACCCTGAATGCCGAGCTGACCGAGCTGCAGGGGAAATCCAAAATGATTTCCGGCGAGGAAACATACCTGAATGAAATTCTCAAGGTGGTGGATTCATCCTTCACTCTTTACTCGTCTCTGTGTAAGCGGCAGGATCTGGAAAAAGTTTATGCAATGGCGAAAGAGACTCTCAAAACGGGCGAGGCTCAGCATGCGGCACGCACGATTTCCACTCGTGATTTCCTGCGCATCAAGGGAACTTTCTTGGGCATCCAGCGCCAGGTCGAGTCCACCAATTATGAAATCCACACCAATCAAGAAGAGTTCCTGCCGATTTCTGAATCGGCGCGGGACAAGGCGATTGCTTTGTCCTCGGCCAAGCTGAAATGCGAAGATGATGTCAGTCAGGTGAAGGGCGGAAGTTATCCAAGCAAACAGGAAATCGACGAAATGGTGAAAAAATATCCGTCGGTTTTAAGTCTGGAGCTTTCCAAAGAGCAGATCAAAAAGAAATTTGAAACCTTCCGCACCAATCGAGATGTGAAGGTCAATCTGTCGGCGGGATTCAATAAGACCAATAATGAATACCGCGGTCAGCCTCGGTACGATCAAAGCTACGTCGGGATCACCGTCACCTATCAGTTTCAGGGCGATCTCTACAACACCTACAAGCAGTCCGTCGCCGAGCAGTTTCAAGATGTCTCGATTCAGCAAAAACAGACCATCAGCAATGTCGATCAATATCTGAATCAGCTGTATTCGCAGATTGAATTTCAGATGTCCCAGGTGCCGCTGATTCAGGACTCGATCGTCAATGCGACCCGCTTGCTGAAAATTATCGAAACTCAGCAGTCCATCGGGCAGCTAGATGCTTCCTCCATCGACAGTGCCTATCAGGCCGAGATCCAGGCACAGGGTGAAAAGCGCACTTTGTTGGCCAGCATTTCCTCTGTTTCACTGAAGCTTTCCGAAATCAAAAAAGCCATCGAGAAATCCTCGACTTACAAATAAAAACTTTCAGTGCTTTGAGAGTAAAAACTTTCAGTGCCTTGAGAATAAAAACTTTCAGTTTTATGAGCGGGAATCGACCTGGACGGGGTCCGGGGATTTTGCCTTTCCAGGGGATTCGTGTCATCCTCAAGGGATATGTCCATCAACTGTCCTCGCTGTGGAAATTCGATTGAACAGGATTTCGGTGTGATCACCTGTGGTCAGTGCCATGCTGTTTTGTTTATCGATATGGACGGGCAGGTTCAGGTCTCTGGCGAGGCTCCGTCGGCCGAGGCAGACGCGAACGTGGTTTCGGAGTCCGGCTTGGATCTGATGGCGTCATTGCCACAGATCGATGCCATTTTCCAAAATTCCAATCTCGAGCCCGCGCAATCAGAAGCTGCACGATCAGAAGCGGCGCCCTTTGAGGTCACCGTCGAGCCTCCGGCACCGATGCCACCGCCGCCGCCTCCACAGAGAGCTCCGGTGCGACCTCCATCCAAATCGCATCAGGCTCCGGTTCCGCCGGCCCAGCCTCCGGCCAAGCCAACAGCCAATCCCAGCAGTGAAGGCGGTTATGAAGTTCTGCAAAGCGGGAATTTCGATGAGGTCAGCCAGTTCGGGAACACGATCCAGGATTTCGGCGCACTTTCTTACTTTGTTTTGATTGAAAACATTGATACAAGTGCCGCCCGCGAGAAACTTTTCGAAGCTCTTTCCGATGACAAGTTTCAGTGGGATCCGCGCGAAGTGATTTTGCAAATCAAAAAAGGCCGTCTCGAGCTCCCGCAGCTCAATCCGGTCAAGGCCAGTGTGTTGGTCAAAAGACTTCAGGATGTTCCTGTCAAAGTGAGCTGGATACAAAAACTTTTATGAGCATTTCAACTCAGGCAAAAATTCAGAAAGCCGTCCTGATCGGCTTGCATCTGCCAGGTCAAACCATCGCAGATGTCGAGGCCTCCTTGGCCGAGCTCACGCGCCTGGTGACCACCTTGGGTTATCAGGTCATCGGCCAAATCATTCAAAAACAAAGCTCGGAAAAAAAGGCCACACTTCTTGGCGACGGAAAGCTTGCTGAACTGGCCGCTTGGACCGGCGGCACGGGCAAAGTCGCCCCGATGGTGGAGGCCAAGAAAAACAAAGCCCGTCTCAAGCGTGAAGCCCTGGCCCAGCAGCAGGCCGAAGAAGCCGAAGAGATGGATGACGAGTCTTTCGAAGACTTGGATGACGGCGATTCTGAATCGGCGGCGGAAGCAGACGAATCGGCGTCGTTCACCAAGCCGACAGAAAAGGCCGATATCGTCATTGCGGACTGTGATCTATCGCCCTCGCAACTGCGAAACTTAGAAAGCGCCACCGGCGTGCAAGTTCTAGATCGCACCGGTGTGATCATCGAGATTTTCAGCCGTCATGCGCGCACCAAAGCGGCACGCCTACAAGTTGAAATTGCGCGGCTGACTTACGTCGCCCCACGCCTGCGAGAAACGGGCGGCGGTGCCGATCGACAAGGTGGCGGAGTCGGCGGCCGAGGAGCGGGTGAAACCAGTCTGGAATTGGACAAACGCCACATCCGCGATCGCATCAAAGAGCTGAAAGAAGAATTGGCCGGCATCGGTCACGAGCACAGTGTCCGACGCGCCCGCCGCGAACACGAAATCTGCGTCGCACTGGTCGGCTACACCAACGCCGGAAAATCTTCTCTGATGCGGGCTATGACGGGCAGTGAAGTGCTTGTTGCTGATAAACTCTTTGCCACACTGGATACAACAGTGCGGCCCTTGCATCCCGAGACACGCCCGAAAGTTCTGCTTTCAGACACCGTCGGATTTATCAAAAAACTTCCGCACGATCTGGTGGCCTCATTCAAATCGACACTGGATGAAGCTCTGAACGCCTCGCTGTTGTTGTATGTGGTGGATTCGTCTGATCCCTCATTCCGCTCGCAACTGGAAGTGACGCAAAAAGTATTAAGTGAGGTGGGCGCGACTGATGTGCCCAGCGTTCTGGTCCTGAACAAACGCGATCGCTTAAAACCGGAAGAAGCAGATGCATTGAGGGCTGAATTTCCAGAGGCCTTGATGATTTCAACCCGCGACAAAGCGGATTTGCAAATGTTGCGCGATCAGATTCTGTCACATTTTGAAAATGAAATGGTGGATGAGGACCTGTTTATTCCCTACACCACGCAAGGGGTGATCGGCGACATCAGGGCTCGTGTGCGGGTTCTCTCCGAATCCTATTCCGGCGACGGAGTCACACTCAAGGTTCGCGCCACACCGGAAAACCTGGCCTTCTTTAAGAAAAAGCTCAATCCAAATTGAGCTTCGGCCCGATTGACAGCGCAGCCCAATTTACAACGCAGCTGTCTCCACGATTTCGGCTTGCGCTTGAGTGCGGGGGCTTTCCACTGGGAAAAGTGCCAGGCTCATTTGATAGACGGCGTCTTTTTTCGAACCGCTTTCTAACAATTCCATAAATTCCCGGCGAAAGGCTTTCAGCTTTTCTTTGGCAATTGGCAGCTGGGACGTATCAATGCACATGGTGATCGAGCTTTGATCGCGTCTTTCCAGGGCGATATTTTCCATGGCCGCAACGGCTTGAAGCAAAATCTGTTTTTGCATCTGGCGGAAGGCCGCATTGGAAAATTTGTGGCGGATGGTGGTGTTGCTTTGAGCGTGCCACTTTCCCGTTTCGTCTTCGATCAAAAGCTCGCAGCGTTTCAGTCGCTCGACAGCGGCCAAGGACTCGCCAAATGAAATTCCCAGATATTCGGAAATCCATTTCACGTCCGGCCGGAAATCATCCAAGCGAGTCATCTCCAGAATCGCATAGTGGTACCAGTCCGCGATGATACGGAACTGGTCGACGTCCAAAGAAGTGAGAGTTGTCTTTTCCGACAGACGACGCAGGTCTCGAGTGATCTCTTCTGGGAAATCCAGCTTCTCGGCCAAGGACAAAACACCTTTTTCCGACAGCGTCCGTTTTCCATTTAAAATTTTTGAGAGATAAGAACTATCAATCGCCAGACTTTTCGCAAAGGCTCGCAAAGAATACTGTGGATTGGTCTGGCAACGTCGCTCGAGCTCGGTCGTCAGGTAACTTCGGATTTGGTTTTGCAGTTCTGCGATGCTCATGAGTTAGCAAACTAACAGGATTGAATTTTTCGAATCAAATATTTTGTCCTCGAAGTGAGGACAAAACCGCGGACATATTGCCACGCGGGAAACGTGGCGGGCCTCACGTTGCGATCTGAAGGTGTGAAATCAAATAAAACAAGAAATGAAAGAGATGATAAAGGTTTGGTTAATTCAAGATGCTCATGGCCAAAAATCTGTTCAAACAATCCAAAGTCCTTCAATCCCTGTATTTCAGATGAACAAATCCTTCTGTCTTTGGATTTGCGCTCAGGGGATGTTGGCAAGTTCTCGGCGGATAAAATGAAGAGCGGACTCGTAAAGACGAACGAAATCTTGATTGCCGGAAGTTCCTAGCGGCAACAGCAAATCCGCTAACTGCTGCTGCAATTTTTCGGCGGTCGCAGATTTATCAGCAGACTTTCTCCAGGCATCCAGTTTGTAATCGCGAATCCACTTGGCCCATTCCAGCTGCGAAATATCAGAAAAGCTAGGCTTCCACCAAAGCGGCTTTTCATTTTTCTGCGCAAGGATAAACTCGCGCTGATGCTGGGGTGTTCGCCGAGCAAGATTGGAAATCTGATTCAGCAACCAGGTGTTTCGTCCCAGCAGAACCGAAAATATTTTGTTGGATTCCAGAGGGTAGTATTCCGGCATCATCGTTCCCGAGGCTCCGCCGAAATTAAACTCAAACACCACCCATCGCCCATCGCGCGTCAGCGCCACATCCGCGCCACCGGAAAGACCGCGAATCGCCGGTGGCGCCTTGGCCAAGAAATCCCGCAAAACTTCGGCCGCTTTTTCGGCCTCGCGCGGATAATGCTCAAGTCCAAAACGCATGCGGGATCCGACAACCAAACCTTCGATAAAGTCCACGCGAAATTCCATCGGCGCACCCAGATGCGTGGTCTGCAAATCCAGACGTTCTTGCACCAGCAGCGTGCCCGGATTCAGCAACAGACGATTCACAAAGCGGGCACTGTTCGAGTGCATTCCCTGGGTCAGGTACTTTTGGAAGTCCGCACTTTGGTAGCCCTTGGTTTTGACTTTCGAAAGCCCTTGGAAAAACCAAAGCGAAAATTCCTGGGCGATTTGTTTGGGCGAGGCATTGAAGGTGGTGACCGAATTCCCCACATCGCCAGAGGCATATTCGCCATAGTTTTTCACGTAGGCGCCACGTGGATACTTCGAGGCCAAATCCCGCAGAAGACTGGTCACCAGAATAGAGACTTTATTGTTGAGCTTTTCGGGACTTAGGATCTCGCGGCCATCGAAGCCATCATCATGGCGATCTTGCGAAGCCTCCGTTAAAGTCTGCAGCAGTTCAGATCTGAGTTGCTCAAAGTCATTTCCGAAACGGGTGCCGGCCACCGCTTCCTCGAAGGCGTGAACCCCCGGCATCAGCGATGGATCGACGGCGCGAACGAGATTCAGCTCTTCACGCTTGGAACCTTCAAAGCGCTTGTTCAGGGACGAATCGCCGATCATCAGATTGACCGAGCCTTTGGCTGTTGGATTTTCTACGAACTTGCCGATGCTGGACGGATGTAGGACCAAACCCGGAACCCGGCGATGCGCTTCGCGATTCAGCGGCTGCAGTCCGTAAAGTTTCTCAAACTCTTCGCGTGCTTCTTTGGTTTTGGGCGGCCAAGCGGTCGCAATCCACAGACCGTCTTGCTGAGCCCGACGCTGAATCTGCCGAAGGCTCAGCTGATAGCGAGGCTCGCTCATCCATTCGGGAACAATCAAAGACGGATCCGGCTGGTTTTCGATTGCAGGCGCCTCATTTTTGAGAGGGAAAGCCTCTTCCACTTCCTTGCTGATCAAAAGCGGCCGATTGCGGTTGAGCACGTGCACTTGGCGCGGGCCTTCAATCCGCGCCAAAGTCGAAATCGAAGTGTCGGTGCCAACGCCACCGAAAGGACTGTTCATTTCCATCTCCTCATAGAGATTGGTATTGGTGACAACGGCGTGCTGACTTTGACGGAAAACATCGCGGGCCTCTTCAATATCCTTGGTCATCTTGGTGCCACCGAAGACCAGTGCCGCCATCGCTTTTTTCTGCAAGCGCGGATTCAGAGAAAGTTTCTCAAGCTGACTGCGGCTGTCGTATTTCACCATCACCAAGAAAGGGGCGAAGTGCTCTTGAATATCGAGATCTTTGAATTCGCTAGCAGGAATCACAAACAGATGGGCCGACACACGCTTGGTCTTCTCGTCAATGCGGGCGTCTTTGTTCACCAGATATTTTTCGTATTTCGCCCTGAATGCGGACAGCTTGTCAAAATTCTTGCTCATAGTCAGCGGGCTCAAACCCTGGTCGCGATCTTCGTTGCCGATCATTTTAAGAGTGGAAAATTTCTTTATGAGTGAGGATTGCAATTCGCCGGCGACCTGCGAATGCACGAATACGACATCCGAGTTCATGCAGTCCTGTCCGCCGTTCACTAGAAACGGGAAGACCAGCTTGTCCACGACGTGGGCGAGATTGGTGCGCGCCGAAGGCACGACAATCGCCGGATTGACTCCGGCCAAAAATCCCAGGAACAGCTGCTGCTGGTTTGTTCTGTTTGGTTGGGTGCCTTGCTCGGTCGGTTGGACGGTGAGGTTTTCGCTGCTTTGCTCGGAAACTTTGTGCAGGCCGCGAATGTTTCGCTCGATCAGGGTGCGGGCGGTGTCGGGATTTCCGGTCAGCACCACAAGCTCGGCTGGCGGGCGCACGGATTTCTGTCCGTTGCGGCTTTGGCCCATAACGAAGATGCGATTGAACACGTCGTAAGAAAGATCCGACGGATCGGTGACCAGATGAATGCGCTGGGTGGACTCGGCCGGCAGATAAGTTTCAAACAGGCGAAACAGTTTCAGGTAAATATGCCGGGTCGATTCCGGCGTGCGCACCCAAACGTTTTTCGAAAAGCTTCCGACTAAAAAAACCTGCGTGATCAGGGTGTAAAGCGGAACATTGGTCGACGCGTAGACAACGGCATTTTCCAGCGGCTTGATATTGTCGAGGTATGCCATCTCCTGGCGCTGAACCCCAAGCAGAAAAGCGCGGGTCTGCGCAATCTCGATATCGGATCCCAGCTGGTTGTTAATTTCGGAAAGAATCTGCCGGATTTCGGGGAGCATGGCCTTCATCTGCCACTGGATTTCCTGAAAGTAGCGGCCCTTATCCCGAATGGGCTGGTTTTGAGTGCGAAAATTCTCTTTGTAAACTTCACCCACCGAGGCCGAAACTGCGCCCAGTTTCGCACGATTCTGAGCCGCCGGACAAAACAGCGCGGGCACCGCAGCCACGACATTTTCACTCAGAACCACCAGTGTCCCAAGAAATAAAAGAGCTGAAAAGAAAATCCGTCGCAAACGCTTCATCGCACTCCAAAAAATCGGTTTCAATTGCCGTTTCAGGGAGCTTCGAAGAGCAAGCTCAGGGCCACTTTTTTACTTCGACCGCCACTCGGTCGGTACGCGCAGATACAGCCATCAGTCGCAGGAGAAGAACCGGATTGAAAATTCTCCCTGTCACAAAACTAACAGGTGATTTCGGGGGAGGTGTCTTCAAATCTCACTAGACGGGGTGGGTAAAGTTCACGATTTCAGATGGTAAGTTTCACTTCTTCACTTTGCTCGCGGTCGGGCGAAGTTCGAATAATTTGAATTTCTATTCTGCTCTTCACTTGCTTTCTGAAAATGCGAACTGCGAGCAGCTTCAACTTGAAAGCTATGTTTTATTTACTTTCGGAAATGTGAATTGCAGATGCCTTCAGGGGCTGAAGCTGTGCCCCATTTTCGAAAAATTTCTCAAAGCGCTTGACGTGATTTTTCACTCTCAAAACGGCGTTTTAAAGCGTTCTTTTTGCAATTTTGAATTTTTAAAAAAATATTTGACGAGCAAGGCGGGGCGATGGGTTTCTGTACGTTTCTTGAGCGAAGAGGATTGCAATCGTCTACATGTTCGAAAATTCATTGAAAAGCCTGTGATAGAAAATGCTCAGTTTTGAGAGGAGAAAACATGAGACAAATTCAAATGGGATTTTTCAAAAACACGGGCGTCTCAAAATCTTTTGGTGGAGAATTGCTTAAAGGACGGCGCAAATCGAAGCGGCCACTTTCATTCAAATCTCCGATCCATTTGGTGCTGAGAGCGATTCAGTCCAAAATTTTTAGACCGGGAAATCAAAGCCTTGAGAAGTTGATCCATCGAACAGCTCAGCAAAATGGGATTCAAATTTATGAGCTCGCCATCAATTGGTCCCACATTCATTTCGCGATCATGGTCCGGCGACGGGAAAATTATCTGCGCTTTATCCGAGTTCTCACTTCGAAGCTCGCCATGGCAGTCGCGAAAACGAAAATGGTCTCTCAGGCACAAACCAAAGAAGTTTCGGCTCCTGTTGCCGCCCCGAAACTCTTCACCCTTCGCCCCTTCACTCGAATCCTCAGCTGGGGACGGGACTTCAAAAACGCCCTCCAGTATTTGAAATTGAATCAGCAGGAATCCCGAGGAGAAATCATCCGCCGTTCCAAAATTCAGAAGGCCCCCAAGCATTCGACCCCGAAATCCCCAAGGTCCTGCAAGTGCTTGCAAAGTCCTCCTCTTTAGGCGCCCACCCCGAAGAGGC
>CBIHPB010000054.1:0-14357 GCA_966211485.1 uncultured Bdellovibrio sp. | reverse complement strand
GCCTGACCGACAGCAGCTTCCATATCACCTTTGAATGTGTAGTAGGTGTAGGTCGGCATGATACCGAAGACCGCGACAACCACAGACCAATTGTAAAAGGTCGACCAGACGTTGAAGAAGTGTTTGAAATTCGCATTCAACATGTAAGGCGCAAGCTCTTGGCGATGAGCTTCGATTCCATCCCACGCAACTTTCATTGCCAGCTCTGGAGGAAGGACCGCGCCACGCAGATGCGGCATCCGCATGGGGGTAAACAACCAGCGAATATATTGGTCCTTCAGCGGAGTCATAACCCAGTTGAAAATACGCTTACGAAGACTTGGATTCTTTGGCGCTTGAGAGAAAAAGAATTTTTCAAGGCCATTCACCAAGATCGAATGCTGAACTTGCCGGTAAAGACGCTGGTCGCTTTTGGACATTGTCTTGAGAACTGTGGGATCCGATAGAAAAACCAGTTGTTCGAGTTTGGCTGCGAAGACGCCAAAGTCATACTGTTCCCAATCCTTTGCTTCACCCAACGTCTTCAAAAGTTTGTTGAGTTTTTTGGATTGATGACGTGCTTTCATTCGCGGGAAAAATGGAAGCTGAGAATAGTCGCCGCCAGAACGAGCCAGCAACTCTTCATCAAAAGTAAATTTATTATGGGAGCGATTGAGAGAATCGATTGTTGCCGCGAAGAACTCGGGTGTCCCGGCGACCATTGGCCGCTGGGACACTCGGCAGAGAAGTGCTGCTTCTCCGTAGACCGAGGACATCAGAATGAGCGCAGATAGCAGCACTCGCAGCAACATTTCAAATCACCTTTCCGGTTTTAGTTACCGGCGTTACGCTTGGAAATCGCGCGTTCCAGGTTGAATTGCGTGTCTTTCAAATTCAAAAGTGCGGTTGAAACCATCGCCTGAATCTCGTCTGAGCTCATGCCCAGCGACCAAGCCGCAAAGTCAGGCAAGCCAGAAACCAATGATGTCGTTGACGTTCCTTTACGAGCGTTGTTCAAGACTGGCTTTGTGCCCTTTGCCAAGCCCTGCTTAATGGCTCCGGCTTCTTCTTTAAACTTGTCCATATAGTTTCCAAGTTTTGGAGAAACCCAGTGCAGAACTGCCGAAACACCGGAAACGATCACGACGATATCCTGAGATCCACCGTACTGCTCGGCTTTTTCAGCCACTTCGCTTTGCTTTTTCAAGATTTGTTGTTTCACGCCAGCGATTTCAGCCAAAGCCGCATCCATCTCAGAGCTTGTGCCTTTCAGCTTGTTCACTTCGGTGATCGCTCCGTCGATGGCTTCAGCGATACCAGCAATCGTTGGACGGCCTTTATTCGCATCAAAAAGCTCAAGACGATTGGTTGTCGGGTTCCAGTGACGGATCAGCATGTTCAATACAGAGGCTGCGAATGATCCGTAAGCCTGGGCATTGGACATTGTTTTATTCTGCAGGTCCAATTGCGCCACTCGGGTATTGAACAAAACGATACCGGCCTGAACGCGCTTCGCCCATCGCAGGAATGTGCTTGAATCCGTGATGTCACGGATTGATTCCAATTGGCCCATCATCAATTCAAGATTGGCTTTTGCCGCGATCAATTGCTTGGCATTGGTGCGAGCCATGGCGGCGTCCAACATCTCACGCATTGCGGGAGTGATTTTCGCCTGTTGTTCGGGGGTTAGGACCGACAAATCGATCATCTGTTTTGCTGGCTGAGCGTCGTCAGCAGCCAAGACAGCCAAAGGGTTTGCGATCATGGTTCCAGCTAAAATTGCAGTTAAAAGACGTGTTTTCATAAACGTTCCTCTCCTTTTCGACGGGAAACCGAGGTGCCAAGTCGGTGCCAGAATCCCGGGTCTGCGTGGAAATTGAGACGACTTGAGCTGGAAGTCCCAAGGAAAAGGACGTTTTTAGGAGCCCTTGTCTAGGATTTTGACAATTGGAAGGCCCAGCCAATTCATTTTAGAAAGTGCAGGTTTTTCAGTGATCGAATCCAACCAGCACCGGCAGAGGGAGGCGCGGCCCAAGCTAGGTCTACTTGGAGACTCTACTGAAGCCCAAGCTCGCACCTGATCCACACTTGCTGCTAGCTGAAGACTCTTTTGATGAATGCTGAGTTCTTTTTCGTTGCACCAGTTGCTGAACACCAGACTCGATCTCATTCTTTTTCAGATACTGATTCAGAATCTGGTAACTCCTTCCCCAAGCCACGATCCGGCTAAAGGGTCTGGATTCAAACACTCGTCGAAGCTTGATTCCAATCAGATCACTCCAATAACTGACAAGTCTTGAACAAAGCTCTCTAACAAATCGCACATAAGCTTTTCGATTGGGAATAAGAAGTGAAGCATGCACATGCGTGTGATTCATCACGGTCTGATAAACTCGAATCTCATGCTTCTCAGCGATTTCAGTAAAGAGTTTTCTTAAGTCTTGGTCTCTGGGATCAAAGAGACTTGGAAGATGTTCTTTGAGTCTTAACACCAAGTGAGTGCACTTTTCAAAATCCAAAGGTCTTTGAGATTTTCTTTTTCGTTTGAGGTGGCTTCCGCCAAAGTACGGCTTCATGCATAGGTGTATATCATATGCTTTTTTTAGAAAATTCATCTCTGGCTGAGAGCTCAGTAAAATCAATTCTAATACGCACGCAGACCCTTTGCCCCAGAGAGGAAAATTGAAATTTGATTTTTCAAATGAAAATCAAAAAATCTCTCCCTATAAGGCGAATACGAAAGAATTTTCGCCAGAAAAAACCCGTCAACAAAAATGTAACACAAAAAAAGCGAGGCACTGTCCCGCAACTGCGGGAATGCCCCTAGTTTTCGTGTAGAGCTTATGCTTTTTATTTGCCTGCTCTGGTTTTCGCCTTTGATTTTAATGTCGACTTTTTTGCTTTCGACTTTGATTTGGCTTTTTTCGCAGTTTTCTTTGCGATTTTTTCGTCGTTTTTTTATTGCTGCTTTTGGCTGATTTGCTTGATGATTTTTTGGATTTCTTCTTTGCGATTCTCTTTGCCGATTTTTTGCTACTGCCGACTGCTGATTTGCCTGAGGATTTCTTTTTCTTCCAGCGAGATTTGGGAACTTTTCCGATGCGCGGATCGTTTTGTCGGACCAACTCGCAGGCTTTCAGAACACTGTCTTCAAAATCTTCGGCGTCGACTGGAAGAACTTGCCAGCCCGTTGGACCGGGACCGAACATTTCGATCGAACGCATGGATGGAAAATCTTTTTGTAGGCTGGGGTGATGCTCGTCCGTAGTGGCCAGCCAAACTCCGTCATCCACGAGGAGATTCATTTTTTGCCTGAGAATGAAGACGATTTTTTCGCCGACGTAGACGGCTGTGCAGCCAAACATGGGCTTTGTGTATGGGGAAAGATCTTCAAGTTCGGTCAAGACGAAATCAAATGGAACAGGCTTTTTCATTTTCTTAAATCATCGGGAAAATCAGATTCTGTCAATGGCCTGAGCAACTGATGGAACAAAGAAATCTGTCAACCATCAAATCTGCATTTTTTTTGAGCATTATTAGTTTTTCTTCGCAGTGGCATTTGGTTTTTGATGTTGCCAGTGCGGGGGATCAAAAATTATCTTTCTGATCCTTATATTTGTCCACAGTTAGCGACGATCAGAAGAGGGGAAATTCAGTCGTCATGTCCACTTTCATGAATCCACTTCCGCCGCAAGCTTACACCAAGGAAACCTTGGTGCACGCCTATGCGTGGTTGCAAAACCAAAGTGAGAACATCAAAGAGCTGGCCACAACCCCCGACGTGCTTGTCAGCCTTTATCTGAAGGCCAAACTGCAAGGTGATGGTGCTTTGGAAAGACCAAGTATTCAAAATTTTAAGAACGAACTGAAAAATCTGGCCGGCATGATGGGCGAATTCGAAGTCTTGGACGCACCGGTCGTCAATGGTTCGAATAACTCGGGACATCAGACGGTTCGCATCCGCTCTCAAGATCTGCGCGCCAATGAAATCAAAGTCGAGGAAAAGCCCGTGGTGATGAATGCTCATCCTCGTGGGCAGGCTCATTCGGGATCTGCTGCGACAACGCAGACTTCGGTAACTTTCACGTCGACCTCTTCGTCGGCTTCGGCGTCTGCTTATGCGCCCCCGCCTCCGACTTATACGCCTCCGCCACCAAGCTATGCTCATGCGCCATCTGACACGGCTTCCGAGGCCTTGCCTCGACTGGACTCTCGCTCGCTGGATATGATTCAAGAAGTCAAAATTCAGTTCAATCTGAGCACAGATGCTGAAGCACAACGTCTTCTACTGGCCATCGGCTATAATTCCGTCAAAGGCCTGCTTCGATAAGCGAAATTTAGACCGGCCATTCAGTAACTGAAGTTGACTGAAACCCAGCCTTTCCAATAGTTTAGCAGTCTAGCCCGAGAGGATAATTTATGACTGCTACGCCTGACTATAAATCGACGGTTCGTTTGCCTCAGACGGATTTCCCGATGAAGGGAAATCTTGCGACAAAGGAACCCGAGATTATTAAAAAATGGCAGCAGGATCAGATCTATCAAAAGCTGATGAAGAAAAATGAAGGAAAGAAATCCTTCTCGTTTCCGGATGGTCCTCCGTACGCCAACGGATCGATCCACATCGGTCACGCTTTCAATAAAACTTTGAAAGACATCATCATCAAATACAAAAACATGAGCGGCTATCTTTCGCCTTTCATTCCAGGATGGGACTGCCACGGTCTTCCGATCGAACACGCAGTGATGAAAAATCTGGGACCGAAAGCGAAGGAAAAAAGTGACGCCGAAATCCGCGCGCTTTGCCGAGCCGAAGCGTCCAAGTGGATCGCCCACCAAGGTCCGCAGTTTCAGCGCTTGGGAGTGATGGCCGATTGGGAACATCCGTATCTGACGATGGATGCATCTTACGAAGCTGAAGAGGTTCGTGAGTTTGCTCGCGCTTATCAAAAAGGTGTTGTGTATTTGGGACCCAAACCTGTTTAGTGGAATTGGACACTGCACACGGCCCTGGCTGATGCCGAGGTTGAGTATCATCCACACAAGTCACCGGCGATCTATGTGAAATTTCCGGTGCGTGATGCTGGAACATTGAAGAAACTTGGCAACCCTTCGAAGCCAGTTTCATTTGTGATCTGGACGACAACCCCTTGGACATTGCCTGCGAACTTGGGCATCGCTTTGAACGAAGCCTTTGATTACGCGATCTTTGATACAGGCTCGGACATGTTGGTGATTGCAAAACCGCTGAAAGAGTTTGTTGAAAAAGATACGGGCGTTTCTTTGACCGATACAGGCTTTGTGATCAAAGGGAAAGAACTTGAGTTTGGAAAAGCTCGGCATCCTTTCTATGATCGCGATTCGTTGGTGGTCTTGGGTGATCACGTCACGGGCGATGCCGGTACGGGCGCAGTTCACACGGCTCCGGGACATGGTGCAGACGACTACAAAGTCGGTCTTCGCTACGGAATGGAAATTCTCTCTCCAGTTGATGAGGCTGGAAAATACACGGATCAAGTTCCCGAATATCAGGGCATCAATATCTTCAAAGCAAATCCAGTCATCATCGAACGCCTGAAGGAAATCGGCGCGCTATTGGGTCATAAAGAAATCGAGCACAGCTATCCTCACTGCTGGCGATCGAAAACACCGCTGATCTTCCGTGCGACCCCGCAGTGGTTTATCGGTTTGGATTTAGAAGGCAAAGAGCTTCGCAAAGTGGCTTTGAAAGCGATCGATGAAATCGAATTCTTCCCGGGCTGGGGCGAGGCTCGCTTCAAAGCGATGATGGAAGGCCGTCCAGACTGGTGCTTGAGCCGTCAACGCATCTGGGGGGTTCCAATCCCTGTGTTCTACTGTGTGAAGACCGGTAAACCATTGATTGATTACGATGTGATGATGAAAGTTGCCGACACCATGGAAAAAGATGGCGGCATCGAGGCTTTCTTCAAATATTCGGCAGAACATTTTGTCGGCGATACGGTTCGGCGCAAAAATCTGAATGAAAAAGATGCGGCTTTCGGATCTGAAGGTTTCCGTCATGGAAAAGATATTTTCGACGTCTGGTTTGATTCGGGCGTTTGCCATGCGGCCGTGCAAAAGCGCCGGGCGGGTATGTCTTTCCCAGCTGATATCTATCTGGAAGGAAGCGATCAACATCGCGGTTGGTTCAATACTTCTTTGATCTCGTCAATCGCGACCAATGGTGCGACTCCGTTTAAAGCCCTGCTGACGCATGGCTTTGTGATGGATTCCCAAGGACTGAAGATGAGTAAGTCCAAAGGAAACGTCGTCGATCCAAACGAAGTCGCTGGAAAATCTGGTGCCGAGATCATCCGTCTGTGGTCGGTTTATGAAGATTACGGTGGTGACGTGAAATGCGGTCAGCAAGAATTTGACCGCGTGACGGAAACTTATCGCCGTATCCGAAATACGATGCGCTTTTTATTGGGTGCGACTTTTGATTTCGATCCGGCGAAAGATGCGGTTCCATATGAGAAGATGACGGCTTTGGATCAGTGGGCCTTGGGTCGACTGTTTGATCTCAATCAGAAACTGACCTCAGCTTATGACGAGTACGCGTTCTACAAAGTTTATCACGGACTCAACACTTTCTTTACGGTGGATTTGTCGGCGACTTATCTGGATGTTTTGAAAGACCGTCTTTACACCTGGAAAGCGGATGGACTGCATCGTCGTTCGGCTCAGACAGTGGTTTATACAATCACCGATTATCTGATCCGCATGATGGCGCCGGTTCTGTCTTTCTTGGCGGAAGAGGCTTACAGCTACGTCAAAGGCGAGAAGAAGGAATCTGTCTTCTTGTTGGATTTCCCGAAAGCTCCGGCGCAGTGGAACAATGCGAAGGTGGCGGCCCAGTTCGAAGACTTGTTGAAAACCCGAAGCGATGTGCAGAAGGTTTTGGAAAGTCTGCGAACGGACAAAACCATCGGCGCCAGCCTTGAAGCTAAGGTGACGATCAAGGCCGAAGGCCAGTTGCTGGAAAACCTCAAAGCATTCAATGGCAAAGGGGGACTTGCTTCGGACCTGCGCGAGTTTTTCATTGTCTCTGAGGTCGAGCTCTTATTAGGATCATATGAGGTGACAGCTGTGAAAGCTTCGGGCGAAAAATGCGTTCGTTGCTGGGTTTACTCGACGGATACGGGGAAGGATTCCAAGCATCCGGGCGTTTGCAGCAAATGTGCACAAGCCCTTTCGTAATTGCTGAGATAAGGACACTGACGGAATGAACAAAAAGTATGTGATTTTGGCCGGAGTTTCAGCATTGTTGATCGCACTTGATCAGCTGACAAAGATGTACATTCACACGCACTTTCAGCTGGGCGATTCGGTGGCGGTGATTCCGGGTTATTTCAATATCACTTATGTTCGCAATTTCGGTGCGGCTTTCGGTTTTTTGGCGGAAAGCCATCCGGGATTTCGCGAGATGTTCTTTCTATCGATGCCACCGTTTGCTTTGTTGATCATCTTGCTGATCATGCGCAGTGTGAAGGACAAAGACTATCCTCAGATTCTAGCTTTATCGGCTGTATTTGGCGGAGCCATCGGAAACTACATCGATCGTCTGCGCTTTCGCTACGTGATCGACTTTTTGGATTTTCATCTTCAGTCCACTTATTCGTGGCCAGCCTTCAATGTGGCCGACACGGCAATCGTTTGCGGTGTGGGACTGCTGTTGATCTTAATGCTGTTTGAGAAAAAAGAAAAAAGCGAGACTGAAGAAGCCAAAGCCTGATGTTTCCTGAAATCAAACTTTCAGACACATTCGTTATTCCCACTTACCTTCTGTACCTGTCCCTTCTCTATAGTTTTCTGATTTTTTACCTCGCCAAGCGGGTCGATCATTTGGATCGACCACGCAAGGAAGCTTTTGATCTCGCGTTTATTCTGATGGTCGGCGGCTTTATCGGCGGCCGGCTTCTGCATGTGTTCTTTGAAGCGCCCGACTATTACCGCCAGGATTGGACTCGGTTGCTGCAGTTCTGGGAAGGCGGCTTTGTTTTCTTTGGTGGACTGGGCGCCGCTGTTTTGGGTGGCTGGCTTTACTGCCGATGGAAGAAGATTTCATTTTTAGAGTGGGCGGATTTCTACGCGCCAATCGGCGCTTTAGGGTACGGGCTGGGGAGAGTGAGCTGCTTGCTGGCGGGATGCTGTTATGGGCGGTCTTGCGACCTGCCTTGGGCGATTCAATTGAAATGGGATCAACAGCAGATTTGGCGACATCCGACTCAGATCTATGCGTCGGCTTGGGAGCTGGTATTGTATGTGATCTTGCTTGGTTTTGAGCGAAAACGATTTTTCGAAGATCGCAAGGGTTTGATCTTTTTCTTCTGGATCACATTTCATGGATTGGGACGTCTGATGATGGAGTCATTCCGAGATGATTTCCGCGGTGATTTGCTGGCAGGTCAGACGATTTCGACTTGGATCAGCCTGGCATTGATTGCCGGTGGGATTGCCGGACTTTTTCTAAGAACTCGAGCGAAAGAATAACTCATTATCCAGCTCTGAAAATTTTTTGATGCTGCGTTTGGCGATAAAGCTCGGCGAATTTAGCCTTTTCTTCGGCCGACATCCTCGGAAGGTGGTAGCCTTTTTCCGGCGACAAAAAGTAGCTGAAGGTTTCTAAATTCCAAATCGAATGTGTCTTTTGATGCCTGTCTCGGGCCGGAAAAACCAATTGTGCCGAATGATAGTGTGCAAAGTACTGGAACAGATTTCGAGATTTCGGAGCGTGATTGTAGGCCGAGCGAAAGCGCTCGAAGGCCAAGTGAAGATCCAGGAACAAGGCCAACGCCGGCGCACCGAGATAGTCATCTTGCATGGATTTGCCAGGAATTTCTTCGAACAGAAGAATTGCTTTATAAAAGTCAGATTCACGAGGTAAACAGGCAACGCAGATTTTTCGCACGGAAAAATATTCGATGGCATAGTGATACATGAATTTCATCAGCGGGAACAAAGCATCCGTTCCAAATTCGCGGCGATATTTGCGGTCGATCGCCAAGCAGGTGATTTCGGCAATATCTTCGTTTGGCTGAATCAGCTGATCCAAATTGAACGCGCGCTCGAGTGGCAGCCCCATCGGTCCTTTTTTGACCATCGTCAGGGTGCCGACCACTTCTCCCCGGCATTTGGCGATCAGGATCGTCGACATCGGAAGGATTTGATATTTGTTCAGCTCGTGAGGATCACGACTGAATCCTGTTTCCTGGTAAGCGCGGTTCACAACCTGGAAAGCCGCTTCGACTTCCTCGACCGTTTCGGCCACCTTGATTACGATCTCGGAACTGATCTCGGGTGAATAACGAATGATGTAACGAATAAATGGAAACTTCGCTGCCTCTGGCAGTGAAAACACGATGCGCTTCAGTGATCGCAAAATTGTTTTCTTAAAACTCATCCCCAGTCACTCCAAAAAATCTTTAGGCCGCGTTCAAAAGTGGCAGTCGCATTTGATGAACCATATTGTAGAGGTCGATCATGATCAGCTCGGGCGCTTCGGGCAGATCTTTATTCTGCAAGAGGCGCACAAGTGAGGTTACCATGACCGAAGCCAGGCAGTAAGTACCAGATACAACTTGTGGTGCCGGACAAGGCTTTCTGTCTTGCATGCTTTGGAATGTTTTAAGCATCACTTCGATCACTTGCGAATCTAAATGGCCCCGGAAAGACATAAAAAGATCTTTAAACTTTTCAACATAGGACATTGGATTCGAGCTCTCTTGACCCGTGATTCGGAAAATCTGACGAAACACGTTTTGTGGCGCTCCCTGATTCGGGAAGTACATGCAGCTCGCTCCCCAGCCAACACTCATTCCTGAAAACAAGGGAATATGTTTGGCCTCAGCCGTTTCATGCAAAAGCAAAATCGCATTGAGATCCAGAAAGTCAATGGTATCGAAAATGAAATCCACGTCGTTCAATAAGTGCAGCTGACTTTGATCGAAATGTCGAGCAACCGCGTGAACTTTGCAGTCAGGATTGATGCGAAGAATGTTTTCTTTCAGACTGTCGGCTTTATTGCGACCAATTTGAGAATGTTCGTAGGCCTGGCGATTGAGGTTGGTCGCGGAGACGGTGTCCCCGTCAATCAATGTAAAGTGGGTCACACCTAATCTGGCCGCAGCTATGGCCAACTGACTTCCCACACCACATCCGACGATAAATAAATGGATATCTTGAATTCGTTTTTGGATTTCGGGGGTCAGATAACCTTGGTTACGACTTGTCAATTCTTGATAAGATTTGCTCATTTAGACCTCGATAAAGTTTTGTCGGCAAACTGTAGACAAAATCGAAGTCCAGGCAACGAGCCTATGTGGTTGTTGGTACCAATTTTGAGGAGCCTGTCCAAACTTTGGACAGGCGCGAATGTCTCATATTGAGAATTTGACGATGGCGACCGTTTCAATTGGAACTGAGGTCTAGTTTTCAAAGCGCAGAACGGCACGTCTTATGTATTTCTTCCATGTTGAGTGGAGGAACTTATGAAAAAGATCACGGTCTTGATGTACCTGCTGATGGCGGCCATGGCGGCTTCCATGATCGTGGCCTGCGCGAAATCCGGTGGTGGCGGCGGAGAATCTCTTCCGGCTCCTGCACCTGTGCCTCCTCCGGTGACTTTTGGAAATGGAAAAGTCGCATTCTTTGCTCAAAACTCGAAGATGGATCGCCTTTATCAAAATATCGGCTCTTCTTATACGATTCACTCGGGAATGCAGACTGTTTTGAAATATGCGATGCGCACATGCGACCGTGGAAATTCTAATGGTGGAACCGCGACCTGCCAAAGTTGGATGAACGGTTTCAATGACATTATGATTTTCGCAAATGGTGCTCAGGCCAGCTCAGTTCAAATGGTTTTGCGTTCGATGCCGGATACATCTTGTGCGAATCCTTATTACTGCACGACTTATTGGTACAGCCTTCCAAGCTTTAAACAATTTATCTTGGGAATGTTCGGTTTCAACTCGTTCAACAACAGTAACGTCTACAATCCAATGGTGTTGAATATGTCGATTTGGCCGATCAACAACTCGAAAGGTTTCGAGATGCGCGGCAATGCTCCGGGGCAAGATTTGTATTATAATTCTGGCGGATTGCTTTTCCAATTTCAGGTTCCGGAAGGAAAATTGGAAGATGCTGCCTGGAATTTCCGCTTAATTTTCAACGGTGCGACCGCAGCGAGCGGCCGTATGGTGCGCTGCCCACAAGCAAATTGCGGTGTCCAAGGCTTTTAATTTTCGCTGAATTGTGAGACATATTTTTCCATGTCAGCGCCGATTCCACGTAAAGTGAAATGTCCTTACTGCGGAAAATTTTCTGAATTTTCCGCAGAGAATCCGCATCGTCCATTTTGCTCGGAACGCTGTCGCCTCTTGGATTTGGGGATGTGGGCCGATGAAAAATTTCGCATTCCAACTCAAGACGGAGCATCGGTGCAGGATCCACTGCCTGGTGATGAAACAGCTTCTGACAGCGAATCTTAAGATTTTGTTGCGAGCCTGACGCAACTCCTTTGTGTTCAAAAAAAAACTTTGACCCTTGGCAATTTAGAACCTCTAATCATTTTTGCTGGCCAGGGGTTTGGCCAAAAAAAGAAACTGTCAACAACAGACAACACAACAAGGAGTTCACGATGAACAAACAACAACTCATCGAAAAGATCGCAACTGAAGCATCTTGCACTAAGGCTCAGGCTGAAAACATCCTGAATTGCGCTTTCGAGAACATCAAAAAATCTGTGAAAAAAGGCGACGACGTAAAACTCGTTGGTTTCGGCACTTTCACAAAAGCGAAGCGCAAAGCACGCGTTGGTCGCAACCCACAAACTGGCAAAGCGATCAAAATCCCAGCTGCATGGACTCCAAAGTTCCGCGCTGGTGCTGAATTCAAACAAATGGTGAAGTAATCGCCACTTGATGATTCAGTCTTGTACTGAACCACCAAAACCCGGGTCGAAAGATCCGGGTTTTTTTATTTTTATTTCACTAAATCAGTCACCAGCTCCGGTTATTGCGAACCAATGATTCTCGGTTCCTGAAATCACAAAAATAATCGGCGCCACACAAGGATCAGGCAGTCTCACTTGCGCATCGATCACCGAATCTCCCGAGCGAGTCGCCTTAAACTGTTCTGTCGTGACATTGACGGTAATGATGTGTCCCTTGTGTTCGCTCAGACAGCTGACAACTCCGCGAAAAGTATCTTCATCATTGATGCCACGAAGATCTTCCGGAACTGATGGATCGTCGGAAAAAACGACGCCTGTCACAGCAATTTTCAAATGCCCATCAGTAGTAAGAAATCCAGTCGCCGTTCCAACTTCCCAGGGCAGCTCATCACCCTGCACTCCTCGTATGGAGCGATTGAGAAAGGCTTCTTCCACGCCATACATCGTTCCAAAACTCATGATTTCTTGGGCAGCGCTTGCAGTGAGCGGCAGCAAAGCTGCCAAAATTGAAAACAAAACTTTCTTCATTGGTCCTCCTTCTAGATCGAACATCAGGTTCGATGGGGAGCCGGAATTGCAAATCCAAATCCTTCTGCGAATTCGCAAATCAATGAGCGATCTTTATTTGAAGCGATTTGATCACTTCGATTTTAGCAAATTGCCACTTTCTTTAGGGATGCTATGGGGACAATCGGAACTTCGCGCGATTACTTATTTTGTCTCTTTGGCGAAACAAACTGTCATTTTTTGTAAGTTTCAAGCATATCAACCTCTTAGATCGCTCCTGAAGTCAGCTCGTGTCTATGTTTTCGACAAATACGATTGAAAAAAGCATATGGCATACCTTGCAAGCAACCGTCTGTAGTTCTTGAAAATTATGATCACGGGAGGATTCATGAAGAATCTTTTTTTGTCTCTCCTCGTATTGACCGGTGCCTTTGCAGCAAAGGCGTCTCCGGAAATGGCTCCTTCTGCTGATGCAGATCTTCAACGTCAGATTGATGAAGTGAAAGCTTTGAAGGAAGATCTTTCCGTCCATGATTTTGACCTGAATCAAGATGGTCGCCCAGACGTGAAAGTGATATTTACATATGATAATACAACTCACTATAGGGAGCCTTATTTTTTAGCTCAGCCTATCGGTGCAGATCTATTCACAGCCTATGCAGCAAACGACAAAATGAACTATGCATGGACCCAAAAAGGCGAGGCCGGATTGCAACGTCGTTTTGAAAATGAGTACAGCGACTTTGATAACATTTTATATACACCGCCTGAAGTTTTTCGGAGCTACACAATAGGCACAGTCTACGTCATGCGCCATTATGGCAATGGCGGTCCGGTTGAAGTGTTCCAAGAAAACCTGCTGCCGTTTTTAAAATACTGGCGCACCTTTGTGATGAACCAGAAAAAGTAAGCTCCTTCGGATGTCTCTCGATAATCGCCAGACCATTCGCGTTGTAAGGTCTGGCGTACCTTTTCTTTGCCCATCTCACCGACTCGGCTTATCTTTAAACTATGAAAAAGATCGGCGTTTACACAAGTGGTGGTGACGCTCCTGGCATGAATGCTGGGATCCGTGCCGTGGTTCGAACAGCTCTTTCGAAACAAGTTGAAGTGGTGGGCATCATCGGTGGCTACACTGGAATGTTGGAACTGAAATTTCAGGATCTGAATCTTCGCTCGATGGCCAATATCATTCAGCGTGGCGGAACTGTTTTGAAAACAGGTCGCAGCCAGGAATTTATGAAACCCGAGTATCGCAAACAAGCGGCGGCGAATCTTCGCGGTGTTGGGATCGAAGGACTGGTTTGCATCGGTGGGGATGGATCTTTTCGCGGGGCTCATGCTCTTTTTCAGGAGCATAAAATTCCGGTGACTGGAATCCCCGGCACGATTGACAACGATATTTACGGCACTGACAACACGATCGGCTTTGATACAGCGGTGAACACGGCATTAGAAGCGATCGACAAAGTGCGCGACACGGCTGCCAGTCATGATCGATTGTTCATCGTCGAAGTGATGGGGAGAAATTCTGGATTGATTGCTTCTCATGTGGGTTTGGCTGGTGGAGCTGAATTGATTTTTGCGCCGGATGTCGTGATTCCTGTTGATCAAGCGGTTGATAAAATCAAAGCGGGTCAAGCCAAAGGAAAATCCAGTTCTATTCTGGTCGCCGCTGAAGGGCAAAAGCCTGGTCGCGCTTATGATTTAGCTGAACAAATTCGAAAAAAATCCGGTCTCGAAGCAAAAGTCTGCATCCTAGGACATATTCAGCGCGGCGGAAGTCCGACAGCAGTCGACAGAATTTTAGCGAGTCGCTTGGGCGCGGCCGCAGTCGAAGGGCTGCTCGGCGGTGAATCCGATGTGATGTATGGTGTTCAGGGTGAGCAAATCG